>SLRB01000234.1 GCA_007131165.1 Bacteroidales bacterium
AATTTACCCGCGAACTGGATAAACTGTCAGGCGATCATCTGTTTAATGGAGGGATCAAACTGGGGAGGGGACTTGGAAAGCTTTCCATCGAAACCGGCAAGCCCTTCTCAGCGGAGATGTGCGAGTCGTTTCCAGAAAAAACACCCGATCACCGTATTCTCGCTATAACCGATCATGTAAGGAAAAGATTCAACAGGCGGCCTGTTATTCTTATATCGAAGGATATAAACCTGAGAATGAAAGCTAAATCGCTCGGTATGCTTTCCCAGGATTATGAATCGGACAAGGTGGCCAACCTGGAAACAATGGACAAAGCCATCGAGTTGCATGAGAACTTTGATGAACGTCTCATATCCAGGCTGTACGAAGAACCCGGTGGGGTACCTGTGGCAGATTTCAACCTGGGTCCGGAGCCTCACCAGTACTATATACTCAGGAGCAATAAAGCCTCGGTGCTGGCACACTATGATCCTTTCAGGGAGGTTATGGACAGGGTTGAGAAGTACAAAGTGTACGGAATAGAGCCAAGGAATGCCGAACAGACATTCTCGATCGATGCACTTGTCAGGCCTGAAATACAGCTTATCTCCCTTACGGGGAAGGCAGGGACAGGCAAGACACTGCTGGCCCTGGCCGCTGCATTGCACCAGGATGACACTTACAAACAAATATTGCTTGCCAGGCCGATAATACCGCTGGCTAACCGTGATATTGGATTTCTGCCGGGAGACGTGAATGAAAAAATCGGGCCTTACATGCAGCCCCTGTTTGATAATCTTTCTGTTATCAAAAACAAGTTCAAAACCCAGAGCAGGGAGCTGACCAAGATAGAGGAAATGGAGCAGACAGAAAAGTTGATTATCACCCCCCTGGCCTATATACGCGGCCGGAGCCTATCCGACGTTTTCTTTATAGTGGATGAAGCCCAAAACCTGACTCCCCACGAAGTAAAGACCATCATAACAAGGGCGGGTGAGAATACCAAGATCGTGTTCACCGGCGATATACATCAGATAGATTCTCCATATCTCGATATGAAATCAAACGGCCTCAGTTACATGACCGACAAAATGAAGGGCCAGGAAATATTTGCTCATGTGAACCTTGTCAAGGGAGAGAGAAGCTACCTCTCTGAGGTTGCAAGCAATCTGCTTTAGGTTAAACACTTATCTCAACACACGAAGTTATGGCACCAGGAAAAACATTGTATATAGCACGGCATGCCAAGTCATCATGGGACTTCCCGGGATGGGCAGATATTGACAGGCCGCTTGCCGAGCGGGGTCTGAAAAATGCATATGAAATGGCCCGAAGAATGAAGGAAAGGGGCGATAAACCAGCGCGGATCATATCAAGCCCTGCCAACAGGGCACTGCATACTGCAATAATTTATGCCCGCGAGCTAAAAATCCCCCTTGAATACCTGGCTGTAAACGAAGATCTGTACATGGCTGGAGAAAACACCATATTACAGGTGATTGCAATGGTTGATGATGCTGTAGATTCACTGATGGTTTTCGGGCACAACCCCGACTTTACATACCTGGCCAATCATTTTGTCCACAGCCAGATATACAACATCCCAACGAGCGGTATAGTACAGCTTGAATTTGATGTGTCATCCTGGGAGGATATTCACCGGGGTAAGCTTACCGGCCACCTGTTTGATTATCCCAAAAAGAGATAGATCTTAAATTTATACCGGATGCATTATACTAAACAAAATATAGAGATTAAGACTCATGAGTTCAGGCTCGCAAAATGATTTGAAAATCAAATCGCCTGTATAACTAAATGATGTTATATTGCTTCTGTTTATGACCGATCGCGGGATAAAATAGCAAAACCTGTAGTTGCCGATGGCGAAAAAAAAGAAAATAATCAACAGGGAAGTAAGCTGGCTCTCATTCAACCACAGGGTGCTGCAGGAGGCTGCCGATAAATCGCTTCCATTGCTTGAGAGAATAAGGTTCCTGGGGATATTTTCAAATAACCTCGACGAGTTTTTCAAGGTCAGGGTGGCAACGGTAAAGCGCATGATGGATTATGACCGCAATGTTAGCCGCGACATGCGCAAGATGATTGGCGACAAGCCCAAGAATGTGCTGAAGCAGATTCAGAAACGGGTTATAGAACTGCAGGCACAATTTCAGCTGATATACCAGTGCATAATAAAAGAGCTGGAAGAGGAGAATATATACATTATAAACGAAAAGCAACTCAACCGTACGCATGCCGCTTTCGTGAAGAACTATTTTGAGGAGGAGGTCCGGCCCCTGCTTTCTGTCATCATGCTTCACAATGTAGAAGACTTCCCGTACCTGAAGGATAAGGCCATATACCTTGCAACAAAGCTCACCGGTTCTGATCCGGGGGTTGAGACTGAATATGCGCTTATAGAAGTACCCGGAAATGTACCCCGGTTCCTGTTACTCCCGTCTGAAAAAGGCCGGAGGTACCTTATCATTCTTGATGACGTAATAAGGTTCTGCCTGAAAGACGTGTTTACCATATTCCATTTCGACAGGTTCGAAGCATATACGATCAAGATTACCCGTGATGCTGAACTGGACGTTGACAATGACCTTTCGCAGAGCTTTATAGAAAAGATATCCAAGAGCGTCAGCCGGCGCAACAAAGGACAGCCCGTGAGGTTTGTATATGACAGGAATATACCTGGAGATATGGTAAATTATATAATCAGGGAGATGGACCTCGATGATGATGACAACCTTATTCCCGGCGGAAGGTACCATAACTTCAGAGATTTCATGGAGTTTCCCGACTTCGGACTACCTCACCTGGTATATCCGCCGCACAAACCCCTGCAGCACTGGAGAATTAAGCCCAACAACAGCATTTTTGAAGTGATTCGCAAGAACGACCTGTTGCTGCATTATCCTTACCAGAAGTTCATGAACCTTATTGACTGGCTGAGGGAGGCGGCTATCGATCCAAGGGTTGTTTCGGTTAAGATCACCCTTTACCGTGTCGCCAGGAATTCAAAGGTTATCAATGCGTTAATTAATGCGGCAAGAAACGGGAAGCAGGTTACAGTTATCATCGAGCTGCAGGCCAGGTTTGATGAAAAGGCAAACATTTACTGGTCCAGAAAGATGGAAGAGGTAGGAGTGAGGGTGCTGTTCGGTATACGTGGACTTAAGGTGCATTGTAAGCTGATCCTGATAAGCCGCCGTGAAGGACGGGCAATAGTCAGTTATGCCGGTGTAAGCACAGGAAACTTTCACGAGGGCAATGCCAGGATATATTCGGATACTACTTTGCTGACATGCGACAAAAGGATTGCATCTGAGGTGCAAAAGGTTTTTAATTTTTTTGATAACACCTTTAAAAACTTTACCTACAAGTCGCTGCTCCTTTCTCCCAATTATGCCCGCCGCCGGCTGCTTAACCTTATAGAAAATGAGATAAGGAACAGGGAACTGGGAAGAGATGCATGGATAATAATTAAAACCAACAGCCTGGTTGACAAGGACATGATAAACAAACTATACCAGGCTGGGAATGCCGGGGTCAGGATAAGGTTGATTGTAAGGGGTGTCTGTTCGCTTATACCAGGGGAGCCGGGATTGAGTGAAAATATCGAGGCAATTAGTATTGTCGATGCATTCCTGGAACATTCAAGGATATTTGTGTTCTGTAATAACAATAATAAAAACCTGTATTTTATTTCATCGGCCGACTGGATGTCAAGAAACCTTGACCACCGTATTGAGGTGACCTGTCCGGTTTATGATCCAGATCTGCAGGATGAGCTTCGCACACAGCTTGAGCTTCAGTGGAGCGATAATGTGAAGGTGCGGCTCCTTAACCGCGAACAGGATAACCGTTACAGGAAAGAGGACGGGACACCCCCGGTCAGGTCGCAGGCTGAGTTCTATAAATACCTGAAAAGCAAATCACGGTGTAAATAATCCTGCTCCCTGAAAAATGAGATATCTGATTGTTACATTCAGATGACTTGATCATAAGGCGAGCGAACATTGCTTCTTTATGATATTTGCCTGCTCAGGGATTTGTTTAAGGAACCGTATTGGAAACAGAAACTGACTGATTAAAACCGTTTAATGAAATGAAGCTATTAAAGTTTGCAGCAATTGATGTTGGATCGAATGCCGTAAGGCTGCTGTTTATGAATGTTATTGAAGACAGCACCGGTGTATATTTTAAAAAGTCGTCTCTGGTGCGCATGCCTTTGAGGCTGGGTGACGAGGCATTTTATAACGGCGGTGTTATAAGCGAAGCCAGAATTGAGAAGCTGATGCATACCATAACCGCCTTCAGGCACCTTATGATGGTTCAGGATGTGGTGGGTTTCAGGGCCTGTGCCACCTCGGCTATGCGTGAGGCTGCCAACTCCGGCCATGTGGTGAAGTATATAAGGGATAAAACCGGTGTGGAGATAGAAGTAATAGACGGGCAGCAGGAGGCTGAACTGATATATGCAAACCGTATTGTTGAGTTGATAAACAAGGAGAGGGCCTACCTGTATGTCGATGTAGGTGGCGGCAGTACCGAGGTTACTTTGTTCTCCAAAATGAAAGTGATTGTATCAGCCTCGTTTAACCTTGGTACTATAAGGTTTATCAAGGGAGAGGATACCGGTAAGGAGAAAAAAAGGCTCAGGGAATTTGTTAAAGGCCTGGCTGCCCGCCATAAGCCGGTTGAACTGATCGGTTCGGGCGGAAATATCAACAAGGTGTTCAAACTTTCCGGCAAAAGGGATGGTATGCCGCTAACGCTTAAAAACCTGAAGGATATTTATGATTATGTAGATTCATTCACTATCGATGAGCGTATAAGGGACCTGGGGTTCAATCCTGATCGTGCTGATGTGATAATACCTGCAACAGGACTGTTTTTGAAAATTATGAAATGGACCGGGGCAAAAAAGATACTGGTTCCCAAGATAGGGGTGTCTGATGGTATTGTGCATCAGCTTTACAATAATTACCGGATGGAGAGGGAGATGCAACTGTAATGTTGAGGATTGGAATATTTTGATTAAAATTGCCATGCTTTTACTAACCCTGAATTATTTCCCGGCTCCGAATGATCAAATTACGCAGAGTTGCATTTCATACTCTCGGCTGCAAGCTGAATTTTGCTGAGACCGATACTATAGGACGTCTCTTCGGGGAGAGAGGCTTTAGCAAAGTGGGCTTCGGCAGAGAAGCTGATGTTGTGGTCATAAACACCTGTACGGTAACGGGAAGTGCTGACAAGAAGTGCAGGAACATAATTGGCAGGGCAACAAGGACATCGCCTGAGGCTTTTCTGGTGGTAGTGGGATGCTATTCACAGCTTAAGGCAGAGGAGATTGCCGGCATACCAGGGGTGGACCTTGTACTTGGTTCCAGGGAAAAGTTCAGGATCTTTGAGTATGCAGGCGATTTTGTAAAAAGGGAAAAACCCGGGGTGCATGTTTGCGAGATTGGCGGGCAAAAGGATTTTACGCCATCTTATTCGATATCAGGACGCACTCGCTCATTTTTAAAGGTTCAGGACGGATGCGACTATTACTGCTCATACTGTACTATTCCCCTGGCAAGGGGGCGCAGCCGCAGCGCAAGTATACAGGATATAATCAGGCAGGCACGGGATATCGAAGAGAAGGGCATACGCGAGGTTGTGCTGACAGGTGTCAATATAGGCGACTTCGGCAAGGGTGGCCGTGGCAGCCTGCTGGAGCTTCTTACTATGCTGGACAGCGATACGGGGATTGACAGGTTCAGGCTTTCATCAGTTGAGCCCGACCTGCTGGATGACGGTATAATAAGTTTTATAGCGGGCAACAGCAGGTTCTCCCCACATTTCCACATGCCCCTGCAATCGGGATCGGACAGGGTGCTGAAGCTTATGAAAAGGAAATACACTACTGCCCTGTTTGCAGAGAGGGTGAAGCATATACGCGAAGTGCTTCCATTTGCGGGAATAGGGGCCGATGTGATAACAGGCTTTCCTGGCGAGACTGAAACCGATTTTAACACGACCCTGCAGTTCATTGAAGATACAGATGTCTCGTTTTTGCATATATTCACATATTCTGACAGGGAGGGTACCAGGGCAGCGGCTATGGGCAACAAGGTTGCACCGCTTGAAAAGGAACACCGGAGCAGGATCCTGCATCGTCTGGCAGACGGAAAGAAAACACGGTTTCAGAGGAGGTGCATAGGCCAGGTGCACAGGGTTCTTTTTGAGGCATACAACAAAAAAGGCAGGATGTATGGGTTTACCGGGAACTATTTAAGGGTTGAGGCAATAGCTGACGAAAAGGCGGTTAACAGGATGGCTGAAGTTGAACTTGTTGAGATCGCACCCGGCGGGACTGTAAAGGGAATGGTGAGGGCGGTGGAATAGTGACGGTATAAGTTGATAATGAGTTTATTTATACATAAAAGTTGATAATTTTAAAGTTTATATAATATGGATCTTAAGGATATTTGCGAAAAGGTAACAGATATTGCCCGTGAAACCGGCAGGTTTATCAGGAGCGAAAGGCTGTCGTTCTCTGCAGATAAAATAGAAACAAAAGGTGTTCATAACTATGTTTCGTATGTGGACAAGCAGGCGGAGCAGATGCTCGTCGGCAGACTTTCAAAGATTGTGCCGGGTGCAGGTTTTATTGCAGAAGAGGGCAGCGGAAGCAGGAATGAGAATGGTCTTAACTGGATAGTAGACCCACTCGACGGCACCACAAATTTTATTCACGGACTGCCTCCGCATTCGGTAAGTATTGCACTGGCCGACGGGAACCGGGTCCTTCTTGGTGTTGTGTATGAGGTGAACCTTGATGAGTGTTTCTATTCATGGGAAGGGTCGCTTTCATTTCTTAACGGGAATGAAATAAGGGTGTCAAATACTCCAAGGGTAAAGGATTCGCTTATTGCTACGGGCTTTCCCTATACCGCTTTTGACAGAATGTCGTCATTCCTTGTCTCTTTCGAATATTTTATGAAGAATTCGCACGGGCTCAGGAGGCTGGGGTCTGCTGCTGTCGATCTGGCATATGTGGCCTGCGGACGTTTTGATGCTTTTTATGAGTTCGGGCTCAGTCCGTGGGACGTGGCTGCAGGCTCATTCATTGTTCAGCAGGCAGGAGGCAGGTTAAGCGACTTTTCAGGAGGCGGCAATTATCTCTTCGGGCGGGAGCTTATTGCTGCCAACAGCAAGGTGTTTGAAGAGTTCGGGCAGGCTGTGGGACGGTTCATGACCTGATTTGTTTTGACTGTTTATGCAGACGGTTCTGTATTATATAGTGTATGGTTTTTTCAGGTTGCTTGCACTGCTTCCTTTGCAGGTGCTTTACCTGTTGTCATGGGTTATCCGGCTGCTGCTCTATCGAATTATACGCTACAGGCGGCGTGTTGTTGCCGAAAACCTGCGCAAAGCTTTCCCCGAAAGGGAAAAGAAGGAACTCCTGAAGATCGAAAAACAGTATTACGTGCATATGTGCGACCTGATTGTTGAGACAATATACCAGTCTGGTTTGTCTGCTTCAGAGGTGCGTAAAAGAGTGGTTTATACAAACCCTGAAGTTGTCGAACGGTATTACCGGCAGGGCATGCATGTAGCCGGCATGCTTGGCCATTGCAATAACTGGGAGTGGATGTTCGGTTTCCCTCTGCTTACAAGCCTGCAGTGTGTTGTGATCTACAGACCTGTCAGGAACAGGGTGTTTGACCGGGTAATGCTTAAAATAAGGTCGCGGTTTGGTGCCGACCTTGTCCCGATGAAGGTTGCCCCCAGGAGAATCTACCATTATCACAGCGAAGGGGTGCCAACAATCACTGCATTCATAGCCGACCAGTCACCACCGCCGGGGAGCACTCCACAATGGCTCACGTTTCTGAACCGCGAGACCGCTTTTTATAGCGGCCCGGAGATGATTGCCAGGAAGATGAACATGGCAGCGGTATATTTAAAAATGACAAAGGTAAGGCGGGGGTATTACGAATTTGAATTTGTACCGCTTTCTGATAATGCAGGTGAAATTGCCGAAGGGGATCTGATAAAGGCATATGTTGCCGAGCTTGAAAAGCATATTAATGAGGAACCTGCCCACTGGCTCTGGTCGCATCGCAGGTGGAAACGCACAAGGGAGGCTCAGGCATGAAGAAACTGGCTGTCGTCATTCTGAACTGGAACGGGGAAGAGCTTTTAAAGAAGTTTCTCCCGGGAGTGGTAAGATATTCCTTATCGGCCGACACCAGTGTATGGGTGGCCGACAACGGGTCTGACGACGGATCAGTTGGTTATGTGAGCCGTGAGTTCCCTGAGGTTCAGCTGGTAAGGCTCGACCGGAATTACGGGTTTGCCGGTGGCTACAACAGGGCACTGGCTTTGATAAGGGCTGAATACTACCTTCTGCTTAACTCCGATGCTGAGGTCACACCGGGATGGACGGTACCCTTGCTGCAAATGCTGGAAAATAACCCTGAGGTTGCTGCGTGCATGCCTAAAATCAGGGATGAGGGCAACCGCGGGTACTTTGAATATGCCGGCGCCGCCGGGGGGTTTATTGATTTTCTTGGATACCCTTTTTGCCGGGGAAGGGTCTTTGATGTTACAGAGAAAGATGCAGGGCAATATGACAATGAGCGTGAGGTGTTCTGGGCAACTGGTGCCTGTATGATGGTCAGGGCTGATGACTGGCGTGTTTTCGGAGGTTTTGACGAAGGGTTTTTTGCGCACATGGAGGAGATTGATCTTTGCTGGCGGATGAAAAATGGTGGACGCCGTATTATGGCGTGTCCTGCGTCGGTTGTGTACCATCAGGGTGGAGCTACGCTGCCTGGAGCTGACCCCAGGAAAACATTCCTGAACTTTCGTAACAGCCTATCGATGTTGCTCAAGAACCTGCGCGGACAACGGCTGTGGCTGGTACTGCTCCGGTTGGGCCTTGACTGGCTTTCGGTCATTAAGTTTATTGCTGCCCTGTCTTTCAGAAATGCTCTGGCGGTTGTGAGGGCTCACCTTGCCTTTTTCAGGTTACTGCCGGGAATTATGAGGAAACGGAGGGAGATACGCCGCCTGCTCCGTTCGCTCCCGGCTCGTAATGTGTCTGGCGGCGGGAAGTCCGGCTCTCATGAAGGGATGTACCACCGCAGTATAGTTATCGACTTCTTTATCCTCCGCCGCAGGGTATTTTCCCGTCTCGGGTTATGAATATGAGGTTGAGAGGTGCCTTTTTTTCATCTTGATTGTGTGTAATTTAAGCTGAAAAGATGCATGTATATTTGTATTTATCGGGGTAAAAGCCTATTTTGACCGCTCAAGCCGGTCCGCTTCCTGTTTTGATTAAACAACCTGCTATGAAAGATTTATTCTCTGCTTTCCGCATAAGCTTATTATTGGCTCTTTATCCTTTATTTCTTTCATGCAACGGCAATTCCGGCAGCGAGGTATTTGTGGCCCGGATCGATTCCATTGAAGTAACTGATGAGCTTAAGCAAAAGGCCTATTTGAAGAAATTGCTGGAATGGCTTCCTCGCGAGCGGACAGAAAACGGGCGTGTATCTTATCTTGACGAGACATTCAGGTGCTGGCTTGAGAGGACCGGCGAATTGCCGCCTGATTTTGACATTATGCCTTCTATCCCGTTTTTGCCTGACCCACTTGTCATGGACGAAGGGAGAAGGAACATTCCGGTTAAAAACACTGACCAGTGGAATGAACAAAGAAAGTGGATGCAGATGAACCTCGAGTATTACATTACCGGAACAAGTCCTCCTCCCCCATCAAACCTCAGTTCAAAGATTATTTATGAGAAACAGGATGGCGAGGTCACTGTTCAAATGGTTGAACTGTCTTTTGGCCCCGGTAACCGCGCTAAACTTAATGTTGAGCTGATGATACCCCCAGGTGCCGGGCCCTTTCCTGTTTTCCTGACCCAGTGGAACCACCGCGAATGGGCTCAGATCGCGGTACGCCGTGGTTATATCGGATGTGTGTATGCAGGGGCAGACGCTAAGGATGACACTGAATATTATTCTGAAATATGGGCAGGAGAGTATGATTTCACACGACTGATGCGAAGAGCATGGGGAGCTTCGAGAGTTGTTGATTACCTTATTACGCGTGCTTTTGTTGACGCCGATAAGATTGGGATAACCGGCCATTCGCGTAATGGTAAGCTCTCTCTTATGGCAGCGGCATTTGACGACCGCATTGCCGCCTGTATTCCCAGCAGCGGCAACACCGGAGCAGAAATACCCTGGAGATATACATCAATAAACTTCGATATTGAGGATATCGCTTTACTTACAAGTGCCCGCCCCTCCTGGTTCCATCCGCGGCTAAGATTTTTTGCCGGACAGGAGCACAAGCTTCCGGTCGACCAGAATCATTTAATGGCCTTGATCGCGCCGAGGGGACTGATGTTGAGTGCTGCACTGAATGAAGGTGCCGCCAACACCTGGGCTGCCGAACAGGCCTATTTTTCAGCTCAAAGAGTTTATGATTTCCTTGATGCCGGCAACAAGCTGTCAATCAGGTCAAGGCACGGACTCCACAGCGTTTCTGCACGTGATATTGAAGATTATATCGACTTTTTTGATTTTGTATTTGGCAGAAGTGATAATAAACCGGAGAACAGGCTCTATTACAGCTTTTGTTTTGACCGGTGGAGCAAAAATGAAAAAAAGAGCATAAACGTTAATGAATATCCAGTCGGCGGTATTGACGATATACTGTCGGGAAACGGTGGCGGCATTATTGAAACGGCTGGTGAGTGGGAGATGAAGCGTGAAGATATAAGAGATAAGTTGCTATGGCTGATGGGCGATAAACCTCCCGGGGTCACAAACCCGGGTCCCGGAAGCCTGGCCCGCGGAGGCAGGGGTGAGGTTAGTTTCGGCTCTTTTCTAACCCGCCCGGGTCCTGCCTCTGGGATGGGCGTTATGGCTGTCAGTCCTTATGACGGTTTTGGGGACAAGTTGTTCGGCTATCTATATTACCCTGTTGACAGCGGGGGAAATCCTTTAACCGGGAAGATGCCCGTTGTTATTTACCTCCACGAGTTTGATTATTCCAAGGGATTCAACTCCTACCATAATGCGGAAACCCTCATACGTTCGTTAGTTGACAGGGGGTATGCGGTTTTTGCCTATGACATGATCGGTTTCGGCAACCGGATTGAAGAAGGGACGAGGTTTTACCAAAGATACCCCAGGTGGTCGAAAATGGGTAAAATGATAACAGATGCGAGTGCAGCTGTTGAAGCCATGTCCAATCTCAATATAATCGACAGCACCAACATATATGTTTCGGGCTATTCGCTTGGGGCTAAAGTGGGACTTTTTGCTGCTGCCCTTGATGACCGTATTGCAGGTGTAGTTTCGGTTGCCGGATTCACGCCGTTGCGGCTGAATGCCGGAAGGGGTACTGAAGGGGTGAAAGCATATTCGCACTTGCACGGCCTTTTGCCGAGGCTGGGTTATTTTGCAGGTTTCGAACAAAGAATTCCTGTTGATTATCATGAAGTTTTGGCTGCCATAGCACCCAGACCTGTTCTGGTTATTGCTCCCGTATATGACAAGGATGCACATACGGAAGATATTATGGCATCTGTGAAGGCGGCCAGAGAAGTTTACGGCTTGTATGGAGTTGATCCCGGGATAGAGCTTTCTATGCCGGATGATTACAACAGGTTCTCTCCAGGAATGAGAGAGGTTATGTACAGGTGGCTTGAGAACCAGAGGTAAATAATTATCCGGTTCAGGGAGTCCGGTTAATGGAAGAGGTAATAAGACAGGCGGTACTTTTTAGGTGTGGTATCCGGTAAGCAAGGAGTGACCTTTTAAAAAGCTGTATTACTGTTCAAATGTACAAGTCATGTTAATCATATTAATAATCAATGAATTATATTTTGAATACAATAGATGTTCAGTGCCTTGAACGTATGAATGTCACATCTGATCATTTTAGCAAAGAGTTAAATTACATTGCATGTGAGATTGACGAAGTCAAACCCCCATGCTTGATGCATTTTATTTTGTGAGCTTCGGATCATGGGCGTTTCATATAAAAAGTAACTGATTTATAACTAAAACTTTAGATCATGTACAATTACAGTCGCCGGAAATTCGTGAAAAAGGCCGCGGCATCAGCTGCAGGCATAAGTATCCTGGGAGCATACGGCTTCCGCTCATCTCACAATGCCTCTGCAAATGACAAAGTCAGGGTTGCCGTTATAGGCACAAATTCAAGGGGTGCCGCACTTGCATCGGGTTTTGCACGCACACCGGGTGTCGAGGTGGGTTTCATATGTGATGTTGACGATGATGCTATTGCCAAGGGTGTCAAGGCTGTTGAAGATGCTGGCTTTCCTGCACCACAGGGAGTAAAGGATTTCAGGACAGTTCTTGACAACAGCTCAATTGATGCTGTTGTCATTGCCATGCCTGATCACTGGCATGCTCCTGCAACAATCATGTCGCTCCAGGCAGGTAAGCATGTTTATCTTGAAAAACCGGGAAGCCATAATGCCCGTGAGGGTGAGCTTGTTAATGCGGCCATTGCCAGGTACGGCAAGGTCGTACAGATGGGTAACCAGCGGCGTTCATGGCCGGCTGTGATGAGGGGACTGGTGGAGTTAAGATCGGGGGTGATAGGCCAGCCTCACTTTGCACGTACGTGGTACGGAGCAAACAGGGCTCCCATTGGAAGGGGACAGGAGGTGCCGGTACCGGGCAGGCTTGACTGGGAACTGTGGCAGGGTCCGGTTCCAAGAAGGCCTTTCAGGGATAACCTTGTCCATTATAACTGGCACTGGTTCTGGCACTGGGGTACCGGTGAACTACTCAATAACGGGACACATTTTATCGATCTGGCGCGACTCGGACTAGGTGTGACTTACCCGGTAAGGGTCAGTTCTCTTGGAGGACGTTATGCATATGATGATGACTGGGAGACCCCGGACACACAGGTAACCGTATTTGATTTTCCGGAGGGTTGCTCTATCTCATGGGAGGGAAAAAGCTGTAACAACAGGCCAGTTGAGAACCTTGGTGCAGCCGTTTCTTTTCACAGTAACAAGGGCACAATGGTAATCAGCAATACAGAATATATTGTATATGACGACAGGAACCGTGAGGTAGAAAGATATACGGCCGGGCAGGACGGGGAGGTAGATCTTACGGGGCCTGGTTTTGACATGGATGCTGACCACATACTTAATTTTGTTTCTGCCATAAAGAACGGCACAAGTCTGAAATCAGATTTCGCAGACGCTAATATCAGTGTTTTGCTCTGCCATCTTGGAAATATTGCTCACCGCACTGAGAGCACCCTGAAATGTGATCCTGCCGGTGGCACCATAATCGACAATGCTGAAGCGTCAGGGTTGTGGGGAAGGGAGTATGAACCAGGATGGGAGCCGGTTGTATGAGTTTATGCTGAATATGTACCGGTTCCTTCAGGCATTGGTTCTGTAACAGTAAAAGATTAGAGATCATCATAAAGGAGGGATTAATCATGATAAATAATTTTGACAAATAATGAAGAAGATCAACAGAAGAAACTTTATAAGAAAAACTGCTGTTGCAGGTTTTGGGATGGGTCTCGGCACTGCCGTGTACCCTTCGGTTGGGGGCAGGGTACACGGTGATGATGTCAGGATTGGCATCATAGGGCTTGACACATCCCATAGTATTGCTTTTACACGAATTATCAACAACCCCGGCGATGATGAAATGAGTGGATACCGGGTTGTAGCTGCTTATCCATACGGCAGTAAAACGATTGAATCGAGCTACAGCCGGATTCCTGGCTACACCGAAGATATAAAGGGTATGGGGGTTGAGATTACCGGGTCGGTCAATGAGCTACTTAACATGGTCGATGTGGTGCTTCTTGAGACTAATGACGGTAACCTTCATCTTGAACAGGCTCTTGAGGTTTTTGAAGCGGGTAAGACAGTTTTTATTGACAAGCCGGTGGCAGGATCACTCAGAGATACCATTGAGATCTTCAGGGCAGGGGAGAGATATGGTATTCCTGTCTTCTCTTCTTCGTCATTGCGCTGGGCCAGGCATGCACAGGCTTTGCGCAGCGGTGAACTGTCCGGCAGGATCATAGGGGCAGATACCTACAGTCCTGCTATTATCGAGCCTTCGCACCCCGACCTTTTCTGGTATGGAGTGCATGGTGTGGAGACTTTATATACAGTCATGGGGACGGGCTGCCGGGAGGTAAAAAGGTTCTATACTGAAGGTACCGATATTGTCGTGGGTACCTGGAGTGATGAAAGGCTGGGGACTTTCAGGGGTGGCCGGGAAGGACGTATCGGATATGGCGGAACGGCATTCGGAACTGACGGGGTACATGATATAGGCCCTTATGACGGATATCGCCCAATGATGGTAGAGGTAATAAACTTTTTCCGCACGGGAATACCTCCTGTACAGGCCGGTGAGACAATTGAGATATTTGCATTCATGGAGGCTGCCGATGTGAGCAAAGAAAGGGGCGGGGCGGCCGTGTTGATTGAAGAGGTAATAAAGGAGGCTGAAGGCTGATAAGATATAAATTATGCAACTTGGAAATTCAGATTACCTGGTAATACTAATGTTCTTTCTGGCCATGATCCTGATAGGCCTGTGGTCATGGATCAGGAACAGAACAATAGAAGACTACTTTGTGGCAGGGGGAAAAATACCCTGGTGGCTCTCGGGTGTTTCACACCATGTATCGGGCTACAGCGGGGCCGTTTTTGTGGCTTATGCTGGCCTGGCTTATACTCACGGCTTTTCGCTATATATATGGTGGGCATTCACTATCGGGATATCAGTAATACTATCGGCAAGGCTGTTTCCCGTTTTGTGGGTGCGTTTGCGTCGCAAATATATGATACAGAGTCCGCTGGAATACCTGGTGAACCGTTACAACCTGCTCACCCAGCAGATAATTGCCTGGAGCGGCGTGATACTTAAATTATTTGATGTGGCAGCAAAGTGGGCCGCGATAGCTATACTCCTGAATATTTTTACGGGCATGCCTGTTATAACCGGTATTATGATTGCCGGGGGGGTATCTATTATTTATGTGACTTTCGGAGGCCTTTGGGCGGTGATCCTGACCGACTTTGTGCAGTTCGTGGTGCAACTGGTGGCGGGACTGGTGATGTTTTCGGCAGTAATGGTGCACCTCGGAGGGGCCGGTGGTGTTACAGGCATGTGGGAACTGCTTCCCGAAGGCCATGGAAGTCCCTTCAATGAACCATATACTTTCTGGTTTGCCCTCACCTTTCTGTTTATAAACTTTCTGAGTTATAATGGCGGTACCTGGAACCTGGCAACAAGATATATTAGTTCTCCAAATGAAAGGCACTCCTCGAGGGCAGCCTATCTTTCCGGGGCCCTTTACCTGGTATGGCCTCTTATTCTTTTTGTTCCTATGTGGGCTGCACCCCTGCTACTGCCTGAGCTTGACGATCCTACCCGGTCGTACGGGCTGCTTACACTGCACCTGTTGCCGGGGGGACTGATTGGGTTGGTGCTTGCCTCCCTTTTTGCGAGCACCATGTCGATGACCTCATCTGACATCAATACCATATCGGCTGTGATCTCAAGAGACATATTGCCGCTGGTAATGCCCGGAATACGGGCAAAAGGGATATCATTGCGGATTGCAAGGATCATAACGTTCTCCTTTACACTGATAACTATTGTAATTGCTTCACAGCATGAACATTTTGGAGGTGTGCTGGGTCTTATCGTAACCTGGTTCGGAGCCCTGGTGGGGCCTGTTGCTGTTCCCATGCTGTTCGGTATGCTGCCATTATTTGCAAGGTGCGGACCGGCCATAGCAATTGCATCAATAGCTGGCGGATTTTTGGCTTTTGCGATTACCCGGGTTTTCCCCCCTGAAAGCCTGGCCCTGACCGTGGCAATGCCGGTAGCGGTAACGTCAGTGATATATGCAGGTGGTGCACTGCTGGCAAGAAAGAAGAGCATCCCCCCGGAGGTGTCATCGCTTATTGATTCGCTTAGATGACTATTATGGACATATACCTTATGGAAATTTATTAACACTGCCCTGACATGGACAAATCAGCTTCAGCACATGGTGGTTTCCGGGTAATCGACTGTTTGACCGGAAGGGTGATGTTGTGCAGAGGTGGCAGGCTGATTGATTCCGGAGACGGTGTCGCTGCAGCTGTTTCATCTCTTAAAACTGAATCGCGAACAAGTACGGATATGCCAGGAGCGATTGCAGCCGCAAGCGGATGTAAAGGAGCACACCTGTCTCTGGCGGGTGCCGGACTGGTTGATTTACAGGTTAACGGCGTGGGAGGGGTGGATTTCAATTGTGTTTCAATTACCCCGCAGGACGTTTTAAAGGCAGTGCATTTACTTCTTGCACGGGGGGTGACAACATTTTTCCCGGTGGTGGTGACCAATTCAGTTGAAAATATGTGCAACTCACTCTCTGTCATAGATCTGGCTTGTCGTAGATATCCCCTGGTTAGCAGCTGTGTCGAAGGTATTCATTTGGAAGGCCCTTTTATATCTCCCGAAGATGGTTTCCGCGGAGCTCACCCGGTTGAGCATATCAGGGAGGCGGACTGGGAATTGTTTTCCAGGTTGAGGAGTGCTTCAGGAGACAGGATAAGGATCGTTGCTGTTTCTCCCGAAAGGGATAAAGCTGCCGGGTTTGTCAAAAGGTGTGCCGGAGAGGGTTTGATCGTTACTATTGCTCATTCGGCAGCAAATAGCTGTGATATCGAAAGGGCAGTTGATGCAGGTGCTATAATGGCTTCTCATATAGGGAACGGGATACCTGTGATGCTCCGGAGGCACCCAAATGTTTTGTGGGATATCCTGTCGTGCGACAATCTCTTTGTGTGTATGATAGCCGACGGATTTCACCTGCCTTCCTCATTTATTAAGGTGGTGCTGGCGGCGAAACCTGGTAAGGTTCTGCTGACAAGTGATGCAACATGTTTTGCCGGCAGGCCGCCAGGTGTCTACAGAACGCATATAGGAGGTGAGGTGGAGCTTGATGAGGCTGGCAGGCTCAGTATGCTGGGGGGCGGGGGATTACTGGCAGGAGCTGCGCTGACCCTTGAACGGAATGTGGAGTATATGGCCGGTAACGGACTTGTCGATCTGGCCGGTGCATGGAGAATGGCATCTGAAATACCCGGCAGCATAGTGTGGGCTGAGGAAAAGGATAGGAAAACTGCCGGAGATATGGTGGTTTTTGATATTATTGAAGGTAATATTGAAGTTTCAATGGTATGGAAGGATGGTGTACCGGTATGGGATAGCGGCAAATTCACCTGACCCTGACGGGAGGCCTGTCGGCTGTCTGGTTTGTTGCAGCACCAGCACCGGTACCGGTAGTTTGTGGTGAGGTTGCCCGTAAAGCCTTGTACTCAGCACATGGTTAATTTTATTATAACCTGGTAAAAAGTATACACATAATGGAAAAGGAGATCAAAAAGTTCAATAAAGACAATCTTAATGTAAGGGTCTACTCAGAAGAGGCCCTCATGGGCCGTTCCGCTGCTTTTTTTGCGGCTGAAAGGCTCAGAAAGGCCATAAGTGAAAAGGGATTTGCGTGCCTAATTCTTGGCACCGGTACATCACAATACTCATTTCTCGGGGCGTTAAAGGAGGAGCTTCTTGAATGGGACAAAATAACGGTTTTCCACCTTGATGAGTACAGGGGGCTGCCAGAGGCACACCCCGCAAGTTTCAGGCGGTACCTTCGCGAAAGGATACTTGATGATGTCCGGCCGGGCAGGGTGTTCCTGATAGATGGCAATGCTGCTGACCTCCGTGGCGAGATTGCCGGCTATGAAAGACTGCTCAGGGAGAATCCCGTCGATATTGCATGTATCGGGATAGGAGAGAACGGGCACATTGCTTTTAATGACCCTCCGGTAGCCGACTTTAATGATACTGCATGGGTGAAGGAGGTGGAACTTGATCATGCGTGCCGGATGCAGCAACTGGGTGAGGGGTGGTTTCCCTCACTTGATGATGTACCTGAAAAAGCTGTTACTCTGACAATTCCTGCAATTATGAGCAGCCTGGCAATTAGTTGCGTGGTCCCTGGCAGTCGCAAGGCCCGGGCCGTGAATGATACACTTCACGGGGAAATCAGCGAATCGTGCCCGGCCTCTGTCCTGAGAAGACACCGCGATGCAACCCTGTTCCTCGATAAGGAGTCCTTTGCATATGGTGTCTAAGACAGCTGGCAATGGTAATATACCTCTTTTGATGAGACTTTTACCTGGTGTACAGGATCAGTATTTTACCTCACTTTATCAAGTAATTTTTATGTTCTGATGGCTCAGGGCGGTCAGAATGTAAGAGTGAAGGTGGTACCTATGTCAGGTTCTGAGCTTGCAGTTATTGTGCCGCCATGCAACCGCATTATCTGACGACTCAGGCTGAGGCCGATACCCGAACCTTTGGGTTTCGTGGTGAAAAATGGTATGAAGATCTTGTCAAGGACCTCTTTAAGTATTCCCTGGCCGTTATCCTGGACCTGTATGGTAAGCCTCCCTCTTTTGTTGATAAATGCCTTGATTACAATCTTCGGGTCGGGCCTGTCTGAAAGTGCCTGGATGGCATTTTTTACCATATTTATCATTACCTGCTCAAGCAACTGTTCATCGGCCGAAAACTCAATATCGGGAGGTATGACAGATGTGATAAGCTTGATCTCATGCTGCCGCAGTTCCTCTTCCATCAGCATCTGAACATTGTTTATCAGGTCGGCTACCGGGAAAATCCTGAAGTTAGGCTTGGGTATGCGTGTAAGGTTGCGGTAGGTATTTACAAAATGCAGCAGCCCGGTGCTCCTCTTATTAATTGTCTGCAATGCCTGCTTAATTTCTGTTACAGCCTCCATATCAAGAGGTTTGTCGTCATTTTCGGTGGTGATGCTCTTGAGCATCATCTCAAGGGTAGATGATAAGGAAGCAATTGGTGTTATAGAGTTCATGATTTCATGGGTCAGTACCCGTATAAGC
>SLRB01000300.1 GCA_007131165.1 Bacteroidales bacterium
ATGAAGATGGCCAAATACGAAACCGTTCCGGGCGATCTCCAGGAGAAGCTGCTTAAAGCCTACGAAGCCGAGCAGGAAGAAGAATAGCATTACCGGGGGCGGGGTTTCCCTTTCGGGGAAGCTGACGCCACCCTGCGCTTATAAAATCACAAAACTCAGAGGCTGCCAATTACCGGGCAGCCTTTTTCATTAACAGTTAATGGCTTGCCTGTGGTCCCCCGGCAGCACAAATTTAACCCGTAAAAGGGAGCTTTGAGGCCCCGGCCGGGCAATATAAGGCCGCAACCTTCTCCGGTTAACTATCAGGAAGTTCTTCCCCCTGAAACGGGTTCAGGGCTTTTTCCCTCCGGGTCGAGCAGGACCCTTGCCTTTGGCAGGCACTGCGGGTGCTTCTCCTGGAGGAATGCCAACAATTTTTCGCGCACCTCGACCCTAAGGTTCCATGCAGTACCCGAATCGACGGCACTTACCAGCGCCCTTATCTCCACCGTCCGCTCTGTTGCATCGGTCACCTGCACCACCTTCACCTTGCCGTCCCAGAGCGTGTTACCCTCAAGTATCCTGTCAAGTTCCTCCCTAACGGCATCGACAGGCAGGGTATAATCGGCATATATGAAAACACTACCAAGGATCTCGGCCGATGTACGGGTCCAGTTCTGGAACGGCGTTTCAATAAAATAGGTTGTTGGCAGAACAAGCCTGCGCTTATCCCATATCGCCACAACCACGTATGTGAGGTTAATCTCCTCGATCCTCCCCCATTCGTTCTCGACTATTACCACATCATCAAGCCTTATGGGCTGGCTGATGGCTATCTGTATCCCTGCAAGGATCGTCCCTATGGCCCTTTGCGCGGCAAAGCCGATTATTATGCCTGCCACACCGGCCGATGCGATAAGGCTCACACCGATCTTCCTTATACCGTCAAATGACATCAGCACCAGTGAAACACCCACCAGCACTATGAGGAATACAACAATATTTTCCAGCACCCTGAACTGGGTATAGATCTTCCTTGCCTGCAGGTTATCCTGTTCATCAATATCAAACTTTCGCAACAGGAAATACTTGATGAGGTGGACTGTCTGGATAAGTATCCAGCTTACGAAAATGATCACCATTACAGATATAAGGTGGCTTACCGCCTCAGCCTGCCTTATCTGGTGGTCAAAAAAGGAGAGCGGCATAACAAGGGCAAGAAAAAGAGACAACAACACGAAAGGCCCCCTGAGCTTTTTTCTCAGCCTCCTCATGAACTCCAGTCCCTCTTCACCGGCCCACATGCCCGCAACCCTGCCAAGCATAAAAACCAGCACCAGCAGCACCGCAAATACAAGCAGTGCACTCAGAAGGTATTGAACAATAAACAGGTTATCTCCCCTTATACTGTCGATAATTGCATCCATAACATACTGTTTTATTATGTTTTACAAATCAAAACAAAGTTAATTACAATACACGGCAATACAAAATGCGGGAACCGGCTCAATACCCGGCCCCGCATTCTGAAAATCATCATCCCCGGTTCCAAGCCACTGTACCTGTTAGCATATCCAAAGCTACAGGGGTATCTGCTGTCAGCCTCAGGCCAGTGAGCCGTTACCGGAATTCAAAGCGGCGGAAGGCAAAATCAGTTACCGGCCATTCTATCAATCTCTTCGAGGGTGAACCGGGTGCTTACAATATAGGGCTCCTCACCCTCTTCCCAGTGTCCGTAGGTAACCGACACGAAAGTGCCATCTGGCAGTACCTCCACCCCGGGATAAGCAGTATCATAAGCCCATCGTGAGCCGGCGGCACGGTTCTCCTTAAGGCGCACCACATATTGACCCTCTGTCCCGTTCGCAATGTCATCCCAGGTACCTACCCATCCTGCCCAGTCGGTTTCAAACGGCCGGCCCGTCCGCCGGTTCTCCGGTGAGATAGCCCTGAAACTGATGAACAACCTTCCGTCAGGTGCATATTTCCCCGTATGCCGGTCGCCGGTCAAAGCCAGGGGCAACTCCCTGGGTTCGGTCCACGTTTCACCCTCATCCTCTGAAAAGATTACAAACGAGTTCTTTACACGCCTGTTTTCGCGCAGCAGGACGGCCAGTGTGTTTCCATCAGGCGACCTGACAGCGCCAGGCTCACAAAGGTGAATATCGCTTCCCTGCCATACGGCACGCGGGTGTGACCAGGTCAGTCCCCCGTCCCTGCTAATCGTCTGGTAGAGCGTAAACGTACCGGTAGCCTCTCCGGCAGGAGACCCCCAGAATTCTCCGTCGCCACCCCTGATAAACCTGCCGTCATCATGGAACATGGCAATGTAATGCCCCTTGCCTGTATTTAGAGGTTCAACGAACCCCATCACCACAATGCCTCCCCAGTCGCCTGCCGGTTCGAGATCCGTCCATGTCTGCCCGTCATCCTCGCTTACTGCAAGCCTTGCCGGGTAAAGCCCCGACCACAGTATAAGCCTTTTCACGCCATCTTCGTCCACTACCCTGTGAATTGTCGGCACTTCTCTGCTGGTGCTCCAGTTTTCAGGTAAAGGCAACCTGTCGCTCCAGGTCAGTCCCCCGTCATCACTGCGTTTCATCACAATGGGCCCCTGTCCGTGTCCCTTGGGATAGACAGCATAGATCGTTTTTCCATCCTCCAGCAGGACTGTTGTAACGTGCCCCAGGTAGACCCCCTCTTCGCGGTCGACCGTAACCTGCCGGGCCTCATCATCCAGATCAATTGCCGGGATAGTTACCTTTTCCTTCGTGTCACCATCTGGCTCAACGGTTGCATAATCCGGGCCTGACGGGCATCCTGCAACACCCAACAATACTGCTGCAAGTGCAACAGCATTGATTACACCTGATAAATATCCCTTCTTCATGATATAAATATGTTTTAGTTTAGATTAATTATTAGCCTTTCAATATATCCTGTCGGTGAATATCCTCCAGGACAGTATAACACTGCAGCAATCCGCGAGGCACATGGAAACATCCCTTCCACTTGCCTCCCTTGAGATTCAGCAGCACCTCGCCGCGACGGTCCGGGTAACCGAACCACTCTCCGTACCCGGGGTCAGGGAACCTCTGCCAGGTATAATCATGAACCCTGCCGAATCAGGCGGGGATAGAGTTCCTGCGGAAGACTGTTTAATGATGTTTATCACTGCCTCCCCCGGTAGAGGTAAAGAGGTCCGGTGAATTCGTACTCGATGTCGTCCCAGCCCTCGCCGGTTATGATATAGAAATAGACACCGGGCGAAGCGAGGGTGCCGTCTATGGTGCCGTCCCACCCCTCAGACGGGTCATCCCATTCGAATACCCTGCGGCCGTTGCGGTTCAGTATCACCCCCCTGAACTCGCGCAGCGATACGGCCATTACCTGGAAAATATCGTTGAACTCATCGGTACCGGGTGTGAACACATTGGGCACCTCCAGCTCTGAAGGCCATACCCTTACAGGATCGGGATGCTCATAAAAATCTTCACAAAAATATTCTGATACGGTCATGAGCATAACACGGTACTCTCCCGGAATATAATAAGTGTATTCCTGATTTTCGAAATGGGCATCGGGCAGGTTAAGGTTGGTGGTGTCGGGATGGTAATAATAGAACCAGTTGTACTCGCTGGCATTGAGCGAAGGCCCTGCATCAAAAACAACCTCCAGGGGCGCCTCTCCCTCAACGGGATCGATTGTAAATTCAGCCATTGTGGTGACCGGCTCCTCTGTAACGCTGAAACTGGCCTCACACATGTAGTATTCAACGCTAAAAGTATATTCAGTAGTGACCGGAGGGGGGTCCCAGACCCTTATTTCGGGCCTGTTGGGTGTAGGGATGAACGGATCGGCAGTCCATGTTGTCGTGTAGCCGGCCGGCAGTTCGTACCCCTCCCCGTTAAGGGGGTCATAATAAACGAAAACCTCAACTTCCACTGCCCCGGACAAATCGAGTACACGGCAGGTGTGGTTTGTAAGTTCCTCCCTGATAATTGCAGAGGGAGAGTTTACAAACACCCAGGCAGTAAAAAGGGTGTCTACCCCCTGGTTGTCATATATCCTCACACGGTAGCCGCCGCTTTCAAGATCGTCAATCGTTGAGGCAGCACCGGTATCAACCCGGAAAGGTGTACCGAACGTGTTATCAGCAGTGTCATACACCGACCATTCAAAATTCAGTGCCCCGTCGGCACCCCCCAGCGAAGCGGAAAGATTTCCCTTCTGATTGCAATATATATATATATTATCTCTTATGGTGGTATCGGGATACTCCGTTTCATATTCGCCGGCCACAACAGCAGAATGGCCCGCTGAGGTGATCTGTGCATAAGCGCCGGGTGTGGCAGCTGCCATTAAACCCAGCAAAAAGACCAGGAACTGGATGACCGGCAACCGGCTTACGGGCATATATTGTCTGTTTTTAGTCACAAATGAGAACCAGGATAAATTAAAACTGCCTGCTGTGCCTGTATATTATATATTGATATTTGCTTTTGCGGTTTTTTTCAAAAAGCAGGGGCAGATACCTTCCCAAAAATATCAAATCTTTTATAAACCCCAACATGTTGATAAGTTGAATGCCGGCAGGGTTGGAGATAAAAAATGAAGAGGGTAATTTTACGGTTTTCCGACAGGCGGTCCGGGTTTAGTCCGTCTTTAAATATTAAACATCCGGCAATCGATCTCAAAAAGGGGTCTGCCGTGATCTAACAATTTAGCAGTGACAGATTTTCTTAAACATCTGAATGAGGCACAGCAAAAGGCTGTTAAAGATACCGAAGGCCCGGCACTGATCATTGCCGGCGCGGGATCGGGAAAGACCCGGGTCCTGACATACCGTATTGCCTGGCTCCTGGCCAATGGCGTTCCGGCACAGTCAATCCTGGCGCTCACCTTTACCAATAAAGCTGCCGCAGAAATGAAGGAGAGGATAAGCAGCCTTGTCGGGGCGGCAGAAGCCAGGTACCTGTGGATGGGCACCTTCCATTCGGTCTTCTCAAGAATACTGCGGGCCGAATCGGAACATACCGGCTATTCGGCAAACTTCACAATTTATGACACCCAGGATTCCCGCAACGTAATCAAGGCTATAATAAAAGACATGATACTCGACGATCAGGTCTATAAACCAGGCGAGGTTTTCGGCAGGATCTCCTTTGTCAAGAACAACCTGATAACACCGCAATCTTACGCTGCAAACACCTCCCTGACGGCCGAGGACAACAAAAGCCGCAGGCCGATGTTCGCAGAGATCTACAAAAGATACAGGCAACGCTGCCGGGCTGCTGATGCAATGGATTTTGACGACCTGCTGCTCAACACCAACATACTTTTCAGAGATCACCCCGGGGTACTGGACAAGTACAGGAAAGTATTCAGGTATATACTGGTTGACGAATACCAGGATACCAACTATGCCCAGTACCTGATAGTTTCAAAGCTGGCTTCGGGGCACAGGAACCTCGGTGTGGTAGGCGACGATGCTCAAAGCATATATTCTTTCAGGGGCGCAAGAATTGAAAATATACTGAATTTCAAAAAAGATTACCCCGGCTACAAATTATTCA
>SLRB01000343.1 GCA_007131165.1 Bacteroidales bacterium
AAACGAAAAGTTATGAAAAAAATGATGCGGTTTACATTGCGGGTCTTTCTGGCGGTCATTTCAATGGGTTTCATTATGACGGTATTTACCGTCAGTGGCCTGCAGCAGGTGCCTGATCCGCAAAAACATTTCGGGTTTACCCCCGGTGATGACAGGATGTTGTTTACCTATGAGGAGATGATCGATTACATGAAAAAGCTTGAGGAAGCATCGCCAAAGGTAAAAATGGAACAGATAGGATATACCGAACTGGGAAGGCCCATGTACCTTCTTTTTGTCTCTTCGGCAGAGAACATTGCGAACCTCGGCCGGCTCAAGGAGGTAAACCGCCGGCTTGCACTTGAGCCTGACCTGGCTGATGCAGAGCGTAACAGGCTGGTGGATGAGGGCAGGGTTTTCTTTTTCATGACGCTGTCGATGCATTCGACCGAGGTAGCCCCTTCACAGGCTGCACCCCTGATCATTTACGAGATGATCACCTCTGAAGAGCCCGGTATGGAATTCATACTCGACAATACGGTTTATATGATTACTCCCTCGCATAATCCCGATGGGATGAACATGATAGTTGAACATTACAGGAAATACAAGGGCACAAGATACGAAGGCAGCTCAATGCCAGGTGTCTACCACAAGTATGTCGGCCATAACATAAACAGGGATTTCATCACCCTGGCCATGAGTGAGAATGAAGCTGTAGCAAGGGCCTACAGCACAGAATGGTTCCCGCAGCTAAGTGTGGAGAGACACCAGATGGGATCGCGCGGTCCCAGGTATTATGTGTCGCCGCCCCATGACCCGATAGCAGAAAATATCCTGCCCGGACTTTGGAACTGGAAACGTATCTTCGGTTCGAGGGCGCTCACCGAGATGACCGAAGCGGGGCTGCAGGGGGTATCAGTACAATATATCTTCGATATGTACTGGCCCGGCAACACATCAACAGGCCTTTGGAAGGGGATTATAGCCATGCTCTCCGAGGCAGCCAGTGTTGATATAGCAACACCGATATATATTGAGCCTAACGAACTTACGGTAACCGGCAAGGGGCTGGCCGAATATGATATCAGCATAAACATGCCCGACCCCTGGCCCGGTGGCTGGTGGCACCTGAGCGACATTGTAGAGTATGAAAGGGTCAATACTTTTTCATATATGCGTACGGCAGCAATACACAGGGAGGAGATACTCAGGCATCGAAATGACATAACCAGGAGGGAGGTCGCAAGAGGCAGGAATGAGGCACCCTATTATTACATAATGCCTCTCGACCAGCATGACAGGAGCGAGCTGGCCGACCTGGTGAACCTTCTCGACAAACATGGAGTCAGCACCTACCGGTTGACGGCCGATCAGGTTATCGATAACCGGTTGCATAAGGCGGGCGATATAGTTGTCCCGCTGGCACAGCCTTACCGGGCCTTTATAAAAGAGGTGATGGAGGCTAAGAAATTTCCGGTGCGCCACTATACAACCGGTGGCGACATGATAAGGCCTTATGACATTACAAGCTGGTCGCTTCCGCTGCATAAGGGTGTTGAAGCTGTAGAGATAAATACAAGATATGAGATACCTGCTGCAGCACTTGAGAGGGTGGATATACCTTTTGGCTTTGCTGGCGAAAGACCTGCCAGCTATACGGGGGTGCTCTTCACTGCAACCAACAACGAAAGCTTCATGGCTGCCTTCACCGCTGCCGGAATGGGTCTGAAGGTTGAAAGGCTGACTGAAAGCTACACCGTTGGCGACCAAAAGTTTCCGGAGGGCAGCTTTTTCATGGCATCACAGAGGGATCTTGAAAATTTGCTCGAGGGGCTTATGGTACAACCTGTATATCTGACAGGTGCATTTGAGGGCAGCTCAAAAGCTCTTGAAGTTCCCCGGATCGCCCTTGTAGAAACATGGTTCCATGATATGGATGCAGGATGGACAAGATACTTGTTTGATACTTATCAGATCCCATATCGTGTGCTGAGGCCGGCCGACCTGCAGGAGGCCAACCTGCAGCGTGACTTTGACCTGGTGATACTTCCCGACCAGTCACAGGCAGCCCTGATGGCCGGCAGGGGAGGCAGTCCCGGAAACTACACCATAACAAGGTACCCGCCCGAATATGCAAAAGGTATGGAGCAGAAGGGGCTTAATAACCTTTTATCCTTCGTTGATAACGGTGGCACCGTGCTGTCATGGGGCCGTTCTACGGCAATATTCATGGGCAATCTGAGCATTGAGGAAGAAAACGGTGATAAGCAGGAGTTCAGCCTGCCGGTATCTGACATCGGGAGCAGGCTTTCGGGCCAGGGACTTGATGTTACCGGCTCATTCCTGCGTGTCAGGGTAAGACCCGACCATCCTCTCACACTTGGTATGCCTGAATACACAGGAGTGTTTCATCGCGGGAATCCCGTTTTTGCAACAAGTTTCCCTTATTTTGATATGGACAGGAGGGTAATTGCATCATTCCCGAAGGAAGATATACTTCTGAGTGGATTTATTAAGAATGAAGACCTACTTTCAGAGCAGGTAGCAATGGTTTGGGTCAAAAAGGGTGAGGGGCAGGTTGTGCTTTTCTCCTTTTGTCCTCAGTTCAGGGGATCAACCCCCTCATCATACAAGCTGCTGTTTAACTCAATTCTTCTGTAACTTTTTATTTCAGGGAAGGCCGGCCAGCCTTCCCTGATTAATTTTCTGGAGGATTGTTAGCTAATATCCCCGGATTTTATTAGTATTGAACCTGCATTATTATCCTAACCTTAAAAACTACCAATCAGATGAGTTCTTTAATTTCCAGATTCATTCACCGGTTGACCGGTATTTTTGCGGCTATACCAATGGCCTTTTTTGTTATCGCATGCGGCGGAGGGGCAATAACAGAAGAAACTGACATCGATCAGTATCAGACATGGGCTGAGAGGCTCGGATTTCCTGCCGGCGAAAGAGTGCTGATCTTTCATGCCGATGATATGGGTATGTGTGACGAAGCCAATGAAGCTACTATATACCTGATGGAAAACGGGTATATACAGAGCGCAGCCGCCATGGCTCCCTGCCCTGCCTACGAAGATGCCATTAAATGGGCCATTGAAAACCCGCAATACGATGTGGGCATTCACCTTACGCTGACAAGCGAATGGCGCACCCACCGCTGGGGCCCGGTGGCCGATCCCGCCGAGGTTCCCGGACTGGTTGATCCTGACGGGTACATGTGGCGCAGTGTTCAGGAGGTGGCGATGAACGCGTCACCCGAAGAGGTTGAAAAGGAGCTCAGGGCCCAGATAGAATATACCCTGTCGCTTGGATACCGCCCAGACCATATGGATACCCATATGGGAACGGCCTTTGCCACAAATGAGTTTACTGAGATATACCTCAGGCTTGCCGAAGAGTACAATATCCCTGCCATGGTGATCGATTTTTCCGATCCGGAAGTAGTTGAACGGTACCGGCAGGCAGGCTATCCTTTAACTGACAGGCTGCTTGATATGCTCGACAGCTATTCGCTCCCGAAACTTGACTATTTCTCATCCGTACCGGAAGGAGATACCTATGAGGACGTGCGTGAACGGTTTTTCGAGCAGGTTCGCGCTCTGCAGCCCGGACTCACAGAGATAATTTTTCATCCGCAGTTTGAAAGCGAATTCGGAAAAACAATCACTGGTTCATGGCAGCAACGGGCATGGGAGGTGGATCTGTTTGCCGACCCCGTGGTACATCAGTTCTTCAAAGACGAAGGCCTTATTTTCACCAACTGGAAAGAGGTGATGGAGAGGTATGAAAAATAAGATATTATCATAAACATGATAAGATATCTAACTGTATATGGTGTGCTTTTTGGCTTGCTTTCATGCAGCAACATTGAAGAAAATCCTTTCTGGGGCGATGGCAGGGAAAAAATCGAGAGGCAGGAGTTATTTGACACCGAGCGGTTTCCCAATGTTGTTGTTGCAACTGATGGTACTGTTGTTGCTGCCTGGGGGGGGATTGCCACCGGTAATAGCGGGAAATACAGGGTTAAACTAAGCCGGGACGGTGGTATAACCTGGGATGATGAGATAATTGTCTCCGACCCGGGGTTTCACGGGGGTGGGGTAACTGTTGATGCGAATACCGGAACAATCTTTGCCTTCATAGAGGATGGACATCCACCCTCACCACTCACAGTATACAAAAGCACCGATCATGGAAAGAGCTGGACCAGACATGATGTTGTTGTACATACCGATTTACATGGTAATATGCCTTCCATGCACATGAATGAAACAGGGATAACCCTGGCGTATGGTCCTCATTCCGGCAGGCTTATAAGACCATCGAGGTTCTACCGCGATTACACCGACAGAAGTAAATGGGGCGAAGATTACAGCAATGCGGTTTACAGTGATGATAGCGGCATGACCTGGTATGTAAGCGAACCATTCCCTGCAACAGGTACCGGTGAGGCTGCAATAGTAGAATTGTCGGATGGTACAATATATTTCAACTCCCGCCGCCATGTTTCTACAGACGGGCTGGATCCGCGCATGCGATATTCGGCAAGGAGCTATGACGGCGGCCAAACCTGGCAGGATCTTTCGGTGAGTAATGTTTTGCCTGATGGCCCTCAGGATACCGATTATGGTTTAATGGCAGGCCTGGTAAGGCTGCCACTGGAAAAATACGATATCCTGCTTTTCAGTAATGTTGAATCGGAAGAGGGAAGGGAGCGGGGAACCATTTGGGCAAGTTTTGACGGCGGGAGGACATGGCCGGTGAAAAGGCTTGTTGAAGAGGGAGGGTTTGCCTATTCCTCGCTTGCTGCCGGTAGGGCCGGCACACCCTCGGAGGGATGGATCTACCTGCTGTATGAAGGAGGAGGTCATCCAAACTCAAAGGGTTATATTGCGCGTTTTAACCTTGCATGGGTAACCGGTGGTAAGGACTGGAGAGAGTTTTTGCCAGATTGATGTATGTCATATTAGTCTGCAAACCTCCGTAAGGAAATATGGAATCATTAGAAGTACAGGGAGGCTGCACGGTAACTCTTTACAACTGGTCTGAATAACTCAATTTGGATATTTAGATAATCCATTATTATAAAACTAAACCCTACAATCATGAAGAAACTGAAAATTTTCCTTACCGTTTTTATTGCATTTTTTGTGCTTATTCCTGTTAATGCGCAGCAGAAATACGACCATTCGGCAGCTGAAGAGCTTGGCTGGAAACTTGCTGCCCAGGCTTATACTTTCAGGCTTTTTACCTTCGAAGAGACTCTGGATAAACTTAATGAGCTGGGGCTGAAATATGTGGAAATGTATCCGGGTCAGACCATTGGAGCAGGAATTGAAGGTACGACACACTATTCCATGGACACGCAAACACGGCAAAAATTAAAGGACTTGCTTGACTCCAAAGGCATCAGGCTTGTAAATTACGGGGTTGCCGGAGCCAATACCGCCGAGGAGTGGAACCAGTTATTTGAATTTGCATATGATATGGGGATAGAATCAATAATGATAAATCCCCGTGCAAA
>SLRB01000178.1 GCA_007131165.1 Bacteroidales bacterium
ATGGGCGGTTGTCATACATCTGCTTCTTCTCCTCTATCACGACATCCTTCTGTGTTGCAATCCCAACAGAGTCGACCACGGCATGCATAAGTCTCTCCGACTCCAGCCACAGGCCAAGCTCAAGCTGGTTCGACGGAAGCAGTACGAAGTAGTTGGTTACATCATTGCTTGTATAGGCGTTAAGCGAGCCGCCCGCACGTTCAACGTACTCGGAAAACTGTCCCCGGGGAATATGCTTTGTCCCCTCGAACATAAGATGCTCAAAGAAGTGTGCAAACCCTGTCCGTTCAGGATTTTCATTCTTTGAACCCACGTGGTACATAATGTTGGTTACCACCACGGGTGTGGAGTTGTCCTGGTGCAGGATCACGTGCAGGCCGTTGTCGAGCTTGTACTCGACAAAATCGATCTGTACGGCCTGGCTTATTCCCAGCGACAAACATGCGAGCCATAAAAGACTGGCTGTCAATAATTTTCTCATCATTTTTCTGTTTTTCTTGGTAAAATTTTATGTTGCGGTTAGATTTTAATATTAAAGGTAACAAAAATGATGTTACATTTCCTACAAAAACATTAATTAATTAAAAGTTTTTTCGATTCTTTATGAATCGGCTGCGACCCGGTTTGCGTCCTATATATGGCCCGGTAGATTTTCCCGTGCAGTGGCCTGTCAATTATTATGCTGCAGATACCGTAATGTTCGCCACGTGGCCTCCCCGGCCTCTTGCTATTTAAAGTCCTTAAAAGCCCTTAGAGGTTCCGGCCGGGATACAGGTTTTCCCACCATTCGGGCTGATCCTTGAGCCACTTGTCGAACCATGCCATCTTGGTATTGCTCCATTCAATTCTTTTATTGTAGGTTAATATATGATGATCTTCGCCTTCAATTTTAATAAGTTCTACCGGTCTGCCAAGAAGTTTCAGGGCAACATACAACTGGATGCTTTCGCCGGGAGGCACATTGGTATCCTGGTCGCCGGTTACAAGCAGCAGCGGCGTATTTATCCTGTCGGCCGAGAATAACGGGCTCTGATCAACATAAAGTTCCCTGTTATTCCAGGGGAAGCTGCCGGCGCTTGCCTCTGCGCTATAGCCGTAACCCCAGTAACCCTCTCCCCAGTAACTTGATATGGAGCTGATACCGGCATGTGATATGGCCGTTGCGAAAATATCTGTTTGTGTTGTAAGCAGCATGGTCATAAACCCACCGTAGGATGCCCCCATGCAGCCGACCCTGTCAGGGTCGGTAAAAGGGTGGGCCTCAAGGAACTTTTTGGTACCGTCTATTATTTCATCGGCAACTGTCTTCCCCCAGTTGTTCACATGCATTGCCGAGAATTCCTGTCCGAATCCCGTTGCTCCTGAGGGTTGAAGCACATATACCACGTAACCCGAGGCAGCGTACATGTTAAACGGGTAGCGGCCGCCAAAGCTCCTTGAAACAGGGTTTGTGCCGCCGTAATAGTAAACTATTACCGGGTATTTCGCCGATTCGTCAAAATCCGGCGGGAGGTATACCCTTCCGGGGATCTCAACGCCCTCCCTGTTTCTGAAGTTCCATTCAAGAGATTCTCCGAAAACAACATTCCTGAAGTTATGGCTGTCGGGGTTCTCAATCTCCCTGCTCCTGCCGTTGCTGAGGTTAAGCAATGAAATACGCTGCGGCGAAGACATTCCTGAGCCGGAGTATATTGCAATGCGCTCATCCCGCGCCATGCTTATCTGGCTGATCACGTCCTTACCTGTTTCAATCTCCGTAAAACGCCGGTTCCCGGTGTTGTACCTGTACAGGCGCACATAATCTTCATGGCCGGCAACAAGGTAAATGTGGTTGTCGGCCCTGTTCCATAAGGCCTGTGATATTGAGGGGGCAAACTCCCTTGTAAACGGATCTGTCGATCCGGTTTCGATATTGTGTATATACGCCTGGGTATCATAGTTATTGGCAATCATACCTTCTGGAATATTTTCGCCCAGTCCGCCGAATGCAGAAGGGCCTCCGGTAAACAGTATTTCTCTGCCGTTAGGTGAGTAGGTGCCCGAAACGCCCCATCTCTTGTCATGTAAAATGGTGTCTACCTCACGGGTGTCCATCTCCATAATGAAAACATCCTGCTTCATATAAGGCCTCTCAAGGTAATCGGGCCGGCTCTGGCTGAACAGGATATATTTGCTGCACGGACTGATATCGTGGAGTGAAGTAGTCAAAAACCCATGTGTGAGCCTCTCTTTTACTCCGGTTTCAACATTCAGCCTGTAGAGGAAATTCCTGTTGCGGAATCCAGGTATCCTGTCTCTCGGGCCAATTATCCTTTTGGTGCTCCCTTCTTCCTCCGGGCCTTCTTCTCTAATAGAATAAACAATATATTTTCTATCCGGAGTCCAGCGAAATGAACCCAGATCTTCAATATCGGCCAGAACTGGTTTCACCTCTCCGCTCTCAAGGTTGTGTGTCCATATCGTAGCCTTGCCTTCACGTGAGGTGCGGTATGAAACAACATTCACCCGGGGAGTCCATGAGAGTGATGATACGGAGGAATGCCTGAACGAATGGATCATCCTGCCGTCACTCACCCGCTTTACTTCGGCCCAGTTCTCCGACCTGTCAGATGGCGGAAGCGTCCGGCTGAAATTAACGATATACATATTGCCGTCCGGCGAGATGACGGCTGTACCGGCCTTTACACCATCGAGCAGGTGGCTGAGTGTCTTTCCCTGTTTGGGGTTCAGTTCAAAACCCAAATCTTCTTTTCCGGCATAATCAGGGGCGTTTATGGTTGCACTTAGTTGCCAGCGGCTTTCATCATCCTTTGCTATCATGGTCCTAACAACAAGAAGGTGTTTACCCTTTGATAATTCAACCTCCTTTGTCCATTTTGCCGGATCCGAATCCGGTTTCTGGCTAGTATTTTTGGTGCCAAGGCGTGTACCGTCAAGGTATACTTCAAGCATTTGCCTGCTGCTGATCTCAAGGTCAGCTTTCATCCATCTGCTGACTTTAATGTAGGTTGCCAGCCATGCAACGGAGGCGGTTCCTGTTCCGGGCATTCCGGCATCCACAAAGCCGGAGTCGTTTGCATGCCTGGTGGCCCATCTTATCTCATCATCTTCATTACTTAAGAAAACCTTGTTGTAATAGGGGAAGTGACCGGTAATGTCCAGCGGGTTGAAGCTAAAGAGTTCTTCATAACCGAATGTGCCCCCTTCCATGTTTTCTGTGCATGAAAAAGCCGGGAGTTCCGGGTCAGGCCCCTGTACCGTAAGCCATGATGGTACGGTTATGCTGCCGGCATAAAGGCAGAAAGGGAGAAGGAAGGCCAGTACAGAAAAAAATAGTTTTTGCATGATTTGTTAGAATTTAGCAAGTTAATTGATTTCAGGAAGATCAGATGACGAAGTTAATATTTTTTGTTAATTTGGTCGCCGGCCATATACATTGCGGTCTGATCAGCCTGCCGGCTTTATTTTTCGGGATGCATCCAAATTGCATAAACGGTTACCTGAAAGAAAAAGTATGTTTACTTTTCCGGCCCCATCCCATTATCAGGATAGTAACTATTAAAATTCTGTAAAAACCATGAGAGCGGTAATTCAACGTGTAAAGAGGGCAACTGTAAAAACAGATACAGGCATATCTTCTTCTATAGGAGAGGGATTGCTGATTTTACTTGGAGTCGAACATGAAGACGATGAAAAAGATGTGAGCTGGCTTGCCAAAAAGGTTTCATCTCTCCGGATCTTCGACGATAAGGAAGGAGTCATGAATCTTGATGTATGTCAGGCGGGAGGTGAATTAATGGTGATCAGCCAGTTTACGCTCCACGCCAGGACCAGGAAGGGTAACAGGCCATCCTATATACGCGCTGCACCGCCGGAGAGGTCGGTTCCATTGTATGAATTGTTCATAAGCAGTATCGGATACGAAACAGGGAAGGATGTAAAAACAGGCGATTTCGGCGCCAGGATGGATGTCGAACTTATAAACAGCGGCCCTGTTACAATCATAATCGATACAAAAAACAGGGAGTAAAATTTTTAAACAGCCGGTTGCGTGCTACCTTTGCCTTTTTTTAATCAATGGGAAATACCGCCAACACTAACGGGTCATTAAAAGGGAAAATACTGCTTGCAGCAGTTGTTTCTGCTTTCCTGAATTCGTTCATGGCGTCGGCAATTAACCTGGCTCTTCCCTCAATCGGCGAGGAGTTTAGTGCAGATGCCATCTTACTTAGCTGGATTGCAACGGCATACCTGTTGTCAAGTGCAGTATTTCTTGTACCTTTTGGTCGTATTGCCGACATATATGGCAGGAGAAAAATATTTCTGTGGGGCATGGCAATTTTTTCATTGGCCTCTGCGGGTTCATCGCTCGCCCCCGGCATTTACACACTTATTTTTATCAGGGTTTTGCAGGGAGTTGGGAGCGCCATGATATTCGCCACCGGAATTGCGATTGTAACCTCTGTATTTCCGGCGGAAGAGAGGGGAAAGGCATTCGGGCTTACAATAGCCGCCGTTTATATCGGCCTTACTTTCGGGCCTTTTGCCGGCGGCATGCTGACAGATTATCTTGGCTGGAGGAGTGTCTTTTTTTTTACTGCAGTTGCAGGTATAGCCGGGGTCATGTTCATTGGTTTCAGGATCAGGGATGAATGGGCAGAAGCAGCTGGAGAACCTTTCGATATAAAGGGGTCAGTCGTTTATGGTATCTCCCTTTCCCTTCTGATCTATGGTTTCAGCAGCCTTCCGTCTGCCCCTGGTATTGTTTGTCTTGGTACGGGTAGTGCCGGAATTGTTCTGTTTTTAGTTATGCAGCTAAATACCAGGTATCCGGTTATGCAGCTGAAACTTTTTGTCAACAATCCGGTTTTTGCCTGGTCTAATGCTGCTGCTCTTATTAATTACAGCGCCACATTTGCTGTTGCTTTTTTGCTAAGTCTGTACCTGCAATACATAAAAGGGCTTTCGGCCAGTGATGCCGGATTGATCCTGGTGTCGCAGCCTGTGGTAATGGCTGTTGTTTCTCCGCTTGCCGGGCGTTTGTCAGACCGCATCGAACCAAGGATCCTCGCGACTGCCGGAATGGCCGTTACGACTGCCGGGCTGTTTTTTCTTAGCTTTGCAGCTGCCATGAGCACTACAACAATAATAGTTACACTGGTGCTTCTCGGAACTGGCTTCGGTCTTTTCTCATCACCAAACAGCAATGCTATTATGAGTGCGGTAACCCCGAAATACTACGGGATAGCATCTGGCACCATGGGCACGATGAGGCTTTTAGGGCAGATGTTCTCAATGGGGATGGTTATGCTCATTTTAGCTCTGTATATCGGCCGTGAGCCGGTAACCGAACAGAACACCGTATTGTTCCTGCAAAGTTTAAGGGTGGCATTCCGGCTTTTTTCTGTTCTTTGCTTTTTGGGCATATTTGCTTCTTATGCAAGAGGTGACATGCTTACATTTAAAATAAAATAATAAACTAACATATATAAAAAACATATAACCAGTATA
>SLRB01000024.1 GCA_007131165.1 Bacteroidales bacterium
ACAATGCTTGACAATATTTAAGATAAGACTTTAAAATATTGATGGCCCTAATAAGCATCTAGGTAATTCTTTATCCTGGCAATAAAATCCTGCATATCATTATACATTTCAATCACAGTGTCTTTATCAAAATCAATATAAACATCATAATCCCCTTTAGTCCTGCGATTAAAAGCTTTGTTAATGATTTTACCGTATTTGGTGTCAATCAAACCATTATTAATAAAACTCTTATTAAACCAGCCAATTAGCTGAGCATGTTTCGAAGTTTCAAACTCATTTTTTATTCCTAATGCCAATAATGAGTAAAACATCCCATAATAAATCCGGTTTACAGCAGCACGCAATCTATTATTTTCAATTAAGATCCTTACATCTTCAATTGTATCGTCAGCTTGATCAAGCCCCTATATCTAATTAAATCCCTCTTATAATTGTTATCAATAGTCATGCGTGTATTCCTGCTTTTAAAGCATTAACAAAAATCGGCTGCTTGCCCCTTATGGATTTTATTTCCTTTTTTGACAAAATATGAGCATCTATAATTATATTGTACTTCAAATTAATGTCATAGCACAAATCCAATATGACATTTTCATCCTTAGCTGAATAATCATTATCCAATACAATTAATATATCATAATCTGAATCCTCGGTAGATTCACCTCTTGCATGTGAACCAAATAAAACAATCTCATTTATCGGCCCATCGTAATTCTGATTTAAATGCTCTTTTAAGTCAGATAATATCTTTTGGTTATCTGTCATGCCTTAATATTTTGTCCCTAAATTACAAAAAATGATTGAACTTGGATGAGTGTCAATTATCGCCTTGCCTACAACTATCGGATAAAGGCAATCCCCTTTTGGGGCTTTCTACCAGGTATATCTTGCCCCGAGCGACAGGCCCCATCCCAACCCGGAACCGTGGCCAATAAAATCCCACATCGGCCGCACATCAACGCTCAGCAAAAAAGGGGCATCAATAGTATTAAAATCAAATTCCAGTCCGATCTGGCCTCCAACACCTAAATTAAGGTAGTTATCTGCAACATCATAGCTATATAATCCAACTGCCGCTCCCGGTCCGATATACCAGTTCAACCCACCGTCCAGGTTCCACACCCAGTGGTAAATACCGGCAATAAAAATCCTGCTGTGGTTACCGCTTGCCCCGAAGCCCAGGTCAGCTTCAAGCCTGTTATTTTCAACCAAACCACGCTGATAGGATACTTCGGCGCCAAATACTGATCCGGCGCCAAACCTTAAGCCAAGAGCACGGGGATGAACCTGTGCAGACACATAAGAATGCACACCAAAAAACAGAATCCCCAAAACCATAATTCTTACAAGGTTAGTAATGCAGGTTTTATCAACAGATTGTTTTACTGGATCCATAACACGAAGTGGTTTTTTATAGAAAATTTTAAGAAAGTAATTAACTTACAGCAAAATTGTGAAAAAATTCCGAGGGCGCCAACTCTGATTAAAAATCGTCGCGGACAAGGAAATGAGCACAAAATCCATTTTCTTTGTCATATCAACAGTTTAATAACCCCTTGTAAAATTCATTGATGACAAACAAGGAACTGAAAGCAAAATACACTGAGATTTGCAGCAGTATAGCCGCCCGCAGGCTAAAGCCGGCATTTGACATGCTTGAGGACCTCATTACCGGCAACGGTCTTGGCTCGTGCTACGATGAATACAAAAACCTTGAAGAGACCTACCAGTTCATGCTGAAGTACACCGTCGAAGGTGTTACCGATCCGGAAAGACAGAAGGTGTACCGCAGGCTGATAGTCTCGGCTTTCGAGCTTGCCGACCGGGTTAATGAAGCCCTGCGAATGAAATTTTCAACATCGGTAGAGTATGATAAAAAAAGGGCGGCGGGTTACCGACCACCAGCAGCTTCAGGCACCCTGGGCTGCGACGAAAACATAAAAGACTTCAGTCCGGAGGTTCAGGATAAAGTCAGAAATTGCTTTTACAGGGTATGGTTTAGTAACATGCTTTCTGACGAAGATTCCGAAAAGCTGGGCAGGTTCCTTCAAAGCAGCATGGTACCTTCAGTATACAGATCTTTCATATTGTCGGCAATTACACTAAGCCTTCAGCGCTATTTTGACCAGGAAAAATTCATACTCCTTTTCGGGGGCTACGAATCCGGCGATCCCGGGATAAGCCAGAGAGCGCTGACCGGACTCCTGATATGCTTTTACATGTACGACAGCAGGATGCCATTCTACCCGGAGATTACCGGCAGGCTCAGGATTCTGAACGAAAAGCCTGCCTTCAAGCGGAACCTGGAACGGATCATCATCCAGCTTATCAGGAGCAAGGAGACCGAGAAGCTGCAGCAGCGCATCCGCGACGAGATCCTTCCGGAAATGATTAAGATAAGCCCCCACCTCAAAAACAAGATCAGCCTTGACAGCCTTATGGAGGAGGGGCTGACTGAGGACAAGAACCCTGAGTGGGAGGACATTTTTAAAGACTCTCCCGGTTTGCTGAACAAGATGGAAGAATTTTCTGAAATGCAGATGAAGGGCGCCGACGTTTTCATGGGATCCTTCTCCATGCTTAAATCATTCCCCTTCTTCAACGAGATGAGCAACTGGTTTCTCCCTTTCTTCCCGGAAAACAGCGATTTATCAGGCGTTATCGATCCTGAGAGTTCTATATCATCAGAACTTGTAAAGGCAATCGAACAGGCGCCGATCCTTTGCAACTCCGACAAATATTCGTTTTGTCTGAGCATCAAAAGGCTGCCAAAAGAGAATCTGGAGTTCATGTCGCAGGCAATGAAAGCCGAGATGGAACAGGTTAAGGAACTGAAAGAGGATGAACAGCTTCTGGATCCCGGAAGCCGCGAAGAGATAATATCCAACCAGTATATACAGGACCTGTACCGTTTTTATAAACTGTTCCCCCGAAAAGGTGATTTTGAAGATATCTTTGGCTGGAGACTTGATTTCCACAATAAAACCGTCCTGGGTGACATCCTTAATGAGGACAAAAAATTACTCAGGAACATTGGCGAATACTATTTTGCAAAGGATCAATACCGGGAAGCGGCCGAGATCTTCGGTTTACTTCTGGAACATGAACCCCAGGGTGAGCTTTACCAGAAACTGGCCTGGTGTTACCAGAAAAGGGGGCGGTTCAGGGCTGCACTCGACAATTACCTTAAGGCGGAGCTGTACGACGTAAACCTTCTCTGGAACACAAAAAAGATAGCTCTGTGCTACCGAAACCTGAAAAAGCCCGGCAAAGCACTTGAGTATTACAGGGAAGCCGAAAAGTCGGATCCCGATAACCTGGCTAACCACCTTAACATAGGGCACTGCCTGCTTGAACTCGACAGGTACGACGAAGCACTGCAATGCTACTTTAAGGTTGAGTACCTGGCCCCGGGCAACACCAAGGTTTGGAGGCCCATTGCCTGGTGCTCATTCCTGACGGGCAAGAAAGAGCAGTCGGAAAAATATCTCAAAAAACTTATCGAAGAGCAGCCTAACAAACATGACTTCATGAACATGGGTCATGTACAATGGAGCATGGGGAAAAGGAAAGAGGCCCTGGGGTATTACAGGAGATCAATATCCAAAAAAGGTGAAAAAGCTGAGGGAGGCGATCCATTTGACAGCAGGGCCGGCAGCACTGCGGCAGGAGGAGCAGCAAAAAAAGCAGTCGCCGATACAGGAAAGCAAGATGAACCCTTCACCTTTAAGGAATTCCTCTCAGTTTTTGAAGAGGACCTCCCCCACCTGGTAAGCCGTGGCATTGATATGGAAGACGTACCCATTATGCTCGACCAGCTCAGGTACTGGCTGGAGGAATGATCAGGCCGGGCCGGCAGAACAAACTGATTAAAGAAGTGTACGGGCAGCTGTCTGGACCGGATCCCATACAGGTGAGAACGGCGGTGCATAGGACAGGTCCATGTCTACCAGCTGTTGCACAGTCATTCCGGCAGTTACAGCGGCAACAACAGTATCAATACGCTTGGCGGCGCCGTGCATTCCCACTATTTGTCCCCCAATCAGCCGCCCGGTCTTCTCTTCAGCTATAAGCTTAACAGTCATCTTGCCCGAACCGGGAAAATATGAAGAACGTGATGGGCTTTCTATAATGGTTTTGCGATAACGTACACCAAGCTCCTTTGCCTCCTTCTCTGCAAATCCCGTCCGCGACACCTCCATCTCCCTGAACCGGGTAATTGCAGTACCCAGTACACCAGGGAATTCGGCCCTTCCTCCGCTTATGTTGGTGCCTGCCACAAGCCCCTGCTTATTCGCTACAGTACCAAGTGGTACATATACCTGCCTGTCCTTAAGAAGATGAAATGACTCGGCACAGTCCCCCGCGGCCCATATACCTTCAGTTCCTGACTCCTGTCTTTTGTTTACCCTTATGGCGCCTCCTGCACCGGTTGCAATACCAGCATCACCGGCAATATCTGAGTTGGGCTTTACACCGAGGCCCAGTATTACCAGGCCGGCTTCAAGTTTAAGGCTTCCGGCAAGCACTTTCCTGACCCTGCCCTCCGGATCTTTTTCGAATCCCTCAAGCTTCTCCCCAAGAAAGACTTTTACACCATGCTTCACCATATATTCAGCAACCGGACGTGTCATCTCTTCATCCATGGTGGTCATGACCTGGCCGGCCATATCAATGAGCGATACCTTTAGCCCCCTGTCCGCCATAGCTTCTGCCATCTCAATACCGATGTAACCTCCGCCGGCTATAACAACCGTCTCAGGTTTGTTTTCGGTAATAAACCTGAAAAGATCAATACCACTCTGTAATGAAGAGAGGGCAAATATACCTGCTGCATTAACCCCATCAATATCCGGCACTACCGGTGATGCACCTGTTGCGATAAGCAGCTCATCGTAAGATTCCCAGAACTTTTTGCCCTCGGACAGGTCATCAACCAGCACCCTTTTTTCCCCTGTATCGATCCTGACCACCTCATGAAGAATGCGCACATCAATATTCTGTTTTTTCCGAAAAATTTCAGGTTCACGAGCTATCAGCATCTCAGGTCTCTCCACCAGTCCCCCCAAAAAATAAGGAATTCCGCAGGCAGCATATGAGGTATGCCTGCCCTTTTCAAAAACAACTATCTCGCGACCAGCCTGTTCCCGCCTTACTTTTGATGCCGCACTCATTCCTGCAGCGTCGCCGCCTATAACAACCAGTTTTTTTTTACTCATGATGATCCGGGTTTATATTTTTTACAACTTACGGGAGTTGTAAAACATTAAATAATTTAAAATCAAATAACAATAACTCATATAAGGAGTGAATAGTTATCAAAATTGACTGAAATTTAATGAAAATAGCTTAACTTATCGGCAAATTAATGACCAACATAAACCCGGGCTTATGAAACCCGCATCAGCCTTCGTCAGACAAAATAATATGTATAAAGCATGCGGATTTGACTTCGTCGATCTCACATGCAATATGATTTAACT
>SLRB01000121.1 GCA_007131165.1 Bacteroidales bacterium
CCTAATGCAAAAACTAATTATTTATCTTTTCCTAATTACTCTTACGCTGGGTGGCTGCGATTTTATCGAAAGAGTCAACCCTTTCGCAAGCCAGGTTGATACTATGGAGATTTATCAGCAGCGTCAGGATAGTATAAGAAGGGCCGAGCTTTTAAGGCGGCAGCAGGAAGAAGAAAGACGTGAGCAGGAAAGAGCCGACAGTATCAGAAGGGAAGCCGAAGCCAGAGCCGAAGCTGAACGTCAGCGGGCAGACCTGAGGTACCACCTGATAGTAGGTGCTTTCAGGAATCAGGCATACGCCGAGGAATTTCATCAGAAGATCCTTGCCCAGGGTCACGATTCCCGGATTATTATGTCTGAGAACAATTTTCACCTGGTAACCATTAAGTCGCTCGGTGATTATCGTGAAGCCGTAGGTCAGTGGAGGGCTATAAGGAATGAGGGAGAGCATCTGGTATGGCTTTACATTAAGGACATCTGAGGTTGCCGTGCTTTTAACCCTTGCAATTCTTTAACTGCAGATTGATCTTTCCTTTTGCAGGGAAGGAGAAATATTTTATTTTTGAAGCCTGCTGTTTCATTTGTACCAGCAGGCTTGTTTATATATATAAGATATTGTTTCTGTTATTTGACAATTCCAGAGAAACCAGATAATTAAATTAATGGGATATGGAAGATTTTAAAAATGCCCTGAATGACTCCGTGGTGCTGAGATGGGGTATTATGTTACTCGTCAGTTTTACAATGGCAACCAACTATTATTTCTATGATGCCTTGTCGCCCCTGAAGTTCCTTATGGAAAGGGAACTCGGGTTTACATCGGCTGAGTACGGCTTCTTCCAGGCAGCATATTCCATACCCAATGTTTTTCTTTTGATGGCTGTGATTGGTGGCGTGATCCTTGACAGGATCGGGATCAGGATCACCGGGTTTGCCTTTATCTTTATCCAGTTTGCAGGTGCCGTCATTACTGCCTACGGAGCTACACCCTATTTTAACCAGGGGGGATGGGGATATGATTTTATGAATTCATTTCTTACATCATATTCACCTGCACTTAAAGTTACATCTCTCGGTTTCTTTTTGTTCGGGTTGGGGGCCGAAACCAGCATTGTAGTAATTTCCAAAGTTATAGTGAAATGGTTCAAAGGCAAAGAGATTGCACTTGCTCTCGGGTTGAATATTGCAATTGCAAGGCTTGGAATGGGGGCTGCAATGGTTCTTTCTCCCCGACTGATAGTTGAAGATACGCAGATCCTCCCGCTTTGGCAGAACTGGACGATGCCCATCTGGTTTGGTGCATTATTGCTGGGTATAGGTCTTCTTGCTTTCATGGTCTATATGATCTGGGACATCAGGTTTGACAGGAGGGTGGCAGAAAGGAATGAGACAGACCCGACCGAGGAATTCAGGTTCAGCGACCTGGCCAGGCTAATGACCAACCGCAGTTTTATATACATAACCATGCTCTGCGTTCTTTTTTACTCTGCAGTATTCCCATTTATGAAATATGCCCCTGATCTGATGATAAACAAATTTGGGGTAGATCCTACGATGGCGGGCGATATATCATCGATATTACCTTTCGGCACACTGGTTTTTACCCCTGTATTTGCCTGGATATGCGACTACCGGGGAAGGTCGGCTTCACTTATGGTATATGGAAGTTTGCTTGTGGTTAGTGTGCACCTTATGTTTGCATTTACAAATATAACTCCATATGTTCCAATGTTCATACTTGGGGTTGCCTTTTCCCTCGTGCCGGCGGCTATGTGGCCTGCGGTTACAAAGATTGTCGAGACAAGCCGGATCGGGACTGCTTACGGGGCAATGTTTACCATACAGGCTATCGGACTTATGCTGTTCCCCTGGCTGATAGGTCTTGTACTTGACTATACCAATCCCGGAGTATCTGAGATACTGGCCGCCGGTGGCAAAGCGGTTTATGATTATACGGAGGCTCTGGTAATGCTTGCGATGCTTGGTGTGATCGGCCTCCTGTTTTCATGGCTGTTAAAGCGTGAGGACAAAACTTCGGGCTACGGGCTTGAAGAGCCCAACAAAATGGATTAACACCTGGTTTGCACTGCTCCTGCAAGAGTGGGGTCAGGCCGGATGATATTGTGTTCCGCAGTTAATCAGCTGCTTTGAAGTTGCAGCCGGGTTACTTCATTGATGACAATTTCTCTGTCTAAAGCACATTTATAAAGCTAATATTCAATTAATTATGTCTATAAGTAATTCGTATTCAGTGTTTCAATTCCGATGAATGTCACATCTGATAATTTTTGCAAAAAGTTAATCAAATTGCATGTAAGATCGACGAAGTCAAACCCTCATGGTTAGTTCATGTTATTTTGTGTGCGTCAGCACATGGGGCTTTCAGCCGGTTATATTTCATCTTTGGAAGGCTAAAACAGGCGATTTCAAATAAACCAAATTTACAATTATAGTAAATCGATAAAATCAAACAGTTATGCTGAAAAAAAAGGATTTGTTAAAATTATTCAGTGCATTTATTGTAGTGCTTGCCCTGATCGTGAATCTCAATTCATGTGCCCCGGAAACTGAAGAAATAAGCCTGGGGTATGTATTGTGGGACTCAGAAATAGCTTCAACGCATGTTGTAGCTGCTGTTATTGAAGATAGTATTGGTTATGAGGTTTCGCTTACCTCTGTTGATGCCGGACCCATGTGGATGGGAGTGGCAAGAGGAGATTTCGATGCTATCGTGGCGGCATGGCTGCCATATACACACCAGGCATATTTGGAGCAGACACAGGACAGGATCATTAACCTCGGGCCAAACCTTGAAGGCGCCCGTATAGGGTGGGTGGTTCCTGAATATGTTGATGTTAACAGTATTGAAGAGCTGAATGACCATGTTGAAAAGTTCGGGGGACAAATTACAGGGATTGATCCGGGTGCCGGACTTATGGCGGCAAGCGAAAGGGCAATTAACGAGTACGACCTTGATTACCAGTTGTTAAGCGGGTCGGATGCCGCGATGACAGCCGCGTTACGGCGGGCTACTGAGCGTAATGAATGGATAATTGTAACCGGATGGACACCTCACTGGAAATTTGCTGCGTACGATCTTAAATACCTTGATGACCCAATGAATACCTTTGGCGATGAAGAACATATTGCAACAATTGTTAACAGGTCTCTTGAGGAGAAGGCACCTGCTGTCTTCAGGTTTCTTAACATGTTTTACTGGACTGCTGATGAAATGGGAGAGGTAATGATGCATATAGAGGAGGGAATGGATCCTTATGATGCAGCCCGCTTGTGGATATCAGAAAATCCTGACAGGGTCGGATCCTGGCTTAATTAAATATGTTCATACATAAGCTTTTTTAATTCGTCACTGATGAGTGATAAAATCGTAGTTAAAAATCTTTCAAAAATATTCGGAAAGAATCCCGGTAAGGCTGTTAAGGCTCTTCGTGAAGGCATATCGAAAGATGAAGTGTTGCGCGAACAGGGGCAGATGGTAGGTGTATACGATGTTTCGTTCACGGTAAAAAGCAGCGAGATCTTTGTCCTGATGGGTTTGTCAGGTAGCGGCAAATCCACTCTTCAGAGGCTTATAAACCGGCTTCATGAACCTACATGCGGAGAAATACTGATTGATGGCAAAGATATAACAAAACTTAACAGGAAAGAGCTCAGGGAATTCAGACGTAAAAAATTTTGCGGAATGGTTTTTCAGAACTTTGCGATTTTACCCCATCGTACGGTACTTGAAAATGTTGAGCTTGGCCTTGAAATACAAGGCATCGAGTTTCAAAAGCGCCGGCAGAGAGCAAAGGAAATGATAAGGGTAGTGGGACTTGAAGGCACCGAGAATTCTTACCCCGATGAATTATCCGGTGGAATGCAGCAGAGGGTTGGGCTGGCTCGTGGACTTGCCGTTGATGCTGATATAATGTTGATGGACGAGGCGTTTAGTGCTCTAGACCCGCTCATTCGCCGGCAAATGCAGGATGAATTGCTTGAGCTTCATCAGAAAATGCAGAAGACGATAATATTTGTGACCCATGACCTGGATGAGGCATTCCGGCTTGGTGATCGTATAGCTATAATGAACGACGGAAGGATAATCCAGACCGGTACAGCAGAGGAAATAATTTCGAGCCCGGCAAATGATTATGTAAAGGCTTTTGTTGAAGATCTTAACCGTTCAAATGTGCTTACTGCGGGGTCAATCATGCAGCCTGTTGTTGAAACTGCCTTTTTGGGAGACGGCCCCCGTACTATCCAGCGAAAGATGAGGAAGAAAGGTTTGAGCGGCATTCTTGTTACTGATACCGGAAGGCATATAAGGGGATATATCAGGGCAGATGAACTTGCAGAATTCATCAAAAAACATGGTGATATTGAGAGGATCCCGTTTGACAACACCTTGCTTCACGAGGCTGCAATCATCAGGGAGGACACCCCACTTAATGAGATAATTAATATGTACGCAGGTCATAAGTTTGGGCCTTTTGCAGTTACCGATACTGAGAGCAGGCTTAAGGGAGTAATCGTGCGTGGTGCCATCATTGCCGCTCTTTCAGAAACAGGCAGGGATGATTTCGGTAATGGCAAGGATTTTAAGTAAATATTAAAACTGATATTATGTTTCCATACAGGGTACCTTTGGATGAATGGATCACCAGACTGGTTAGTATCATGGAAACCCGGTTTGGTGGTTTTTTTGAGGGGTTCAGCTCTGTTGTGAGTTTTCTGGTAACAGTTCTGAAAGACGGTATGCTCTTTCTCCATCCGCTCCTGCTGATAGTGGTCATATCGGCAGTCACCTGGTATATGGCAGGGTGGAGGAACAGTATAATTGCCTTCTTGGGTCTGCTACTGACCGAGAATATCGGATTATGGGTGGCTTTTGTTGAGACACTGGCGCTCGTTCTTACAGCAGAGATACTGGTCATATTGTTCGGTATACCCCTGGGTATATGGGCAGCGCGAAGCAATCGCTGCAATGCAGTCATAAGGCCGGTACTTGACTTTATGCAAACAATGCCCGCATTTGTTTACCTTATACCTGCTGTTATGTTTTTTGGACTCGGACTTGTTCCTGGTGTGGTCGCAACTTTCGTATTTGCCTTACCGCCCCTGATAAGACTTACAAATCTGGGCATAAGGCAGGTTCCTTCAGAACTTGTTGAAGCTGCTGATGCTTTCGGGGCTACCGGCATGCAGAAACTGGTAAAGGTTCAGATACCCGTGGCCAAGCCTACGATTCTTGCCGGAGTTAACCAGTCAATTATGCTTGGGCTGTCAATGGTAGTTATTGCAGCAATGATTGGTGCCGGCGGACTCGGTGAGGATGTGCTGAGAGGTATACAACGATTGCAGGTTGGACAGGGCTTTGAAGCCGGACTGGTGGTTGTTGTGCTTGCGGTAATTCTTGACCGCATAACTGCCGGTTTCGGACAGAGAAGGAGTTATAACGGTCCTGGTGGCGCCTCCTGAGAAGCTATTCCCTTCCCGGGAATACAGCAGCAGTCCTGTCGGGACCGAGAGATATCATGGTAACGGGTACACCGGTCTCGTTCTCTATGTAGCTTATGTACTGATTGAACGCGTCAGGCAGGTCATCGCAATTCCTGATTGAAGAAATATCTTCTTTCCAACCCCTGAATTCGCGGTATTCAGGTAACAATTTCCCAGTCATATCATAGGGCAGGGTTTCGGTTAACTTACCTTCGTGTTTGTAAGCGGTGCATATCCTGATAGTGTCGAGCCCTGTCAGTACATCAGCCTTTGTGATCATAAGCTGTGTTACACCATTTATCATTACCGAATACTTTAGCGCCGGAAGATCCAGCCAGCCGCAGCGCCTGGGGCGGCCGGTAGTTGATCCGAACTCTTTGCCCTGGTTCCTCAGCCTGTCACCGGTCTCATCAGTCAGCTCGGTTGGGAATGGCCCGCTTCCTACCCTTGTGCAATATGCTTTGAAGATACCTATGACCTCTCCGGTCCTGGACGGGGCTATGCCAAGTCCGTTACATGCTCCTGAACAGATTGTATTTGATGAGGTAACAAAAGGATATGACCCGAAGTCAATATCCAGCAGCGTTCCTTGTGCTCCCTCTGCAAGTATCTTCCGGCCCTGTGTTAATAAATCATTTATAAGGTATTCACTGTCGACCAGGCGGAAAGTCTTTAATAATTCGATCCCTTTGAACCACTCTTCTTCATATTTACCAGGATCATCGGTGTAATCATATTGTGCCAGTATCTCGCCGTGCTTCTTTTTCAGGGAATTATATTTTTCAGTAAACCCGGGCAGCTCGATATCACCAACCCTCAAACCGTTTCGACCTGTTTTATCCATGTATGCGGGTCCTATGCCTTTTAAAGTGGAACCTATCTTTGTGTTACCCTTTAAGGCTTCCGATGCGGCATCAAGTATGCGGTGAGAGGGAAGTATTAAATGTGCCTTTTTTGAGATGAACAGGTTGCCGGTTGCATCTACACCCAGGCCCTGCAGCGAATCTATCTCCTTTTTGAATATGGATGGGTCAATTACAACGCCATTGCCGATAATATTTATCTTGTTCTCGTGAAAAATACCTGAAGGTATAGTATGAAGTATATGCTTGATACCGTTGAATTCAAGTGAATGTCCTGCATTTGGCCCACCCTGGAAACGTGCTATTACATCATATTCAGGGGCCAGAACATCGACTATTTTCCCTTTTCCTTCGTCTCCCCACTGGAGACCCAGCAAAACATCTACTTTATGCATTGGTAACTGATTGAAATAAGCATCCGAAAGTACAAATAATTTTGTAATTCCCCGGAAATATCCGGCCGGCTGTTTATTTTCCGGACAGGGGAATAACCTTAATTCTCAGGATTCCTCCCTGTGACCATATATGTACAGTGAGTGATGCGTAGGTTTGAAATTAGCAAGCTTGCAAGCTGTTTTTATTATCTCCTGGATGCGTGGATCACAAAATTCTATCACCTCCCCTGTTTTTGTGTCGATAAGATGGTCATGCTGTTTGCATTCATGAGCTTTCTCAAACTGTGCAATGTTTTTGCCAAACTGGTGTTTTACTACGAGATTACACTCAAGAAGCAGGTCAATAGTGTTGTACAGGGTTGCCCTGCTGACCCTGTAGTTCTTGTTCTTCATCGAGATATAGAGAGATTCAATATCGAAATGGCCGTCATAAGCGTATATTTCATTGAGTATTGCATACCTTTCAGGTGTTTTCCTGTGACCTTTTTTTTCAAGGTATTCGGTAAAGAGCTTTTTGACAGTATCTTTGGAATCGATGCACCCCATATATAGTCTAATTTAAAATAATGATAAAAATAGTAAAAAAACTGTAATTGGAGGTGGTTTTAGACAGGCATGATATAAATTACTGAATTTGTTTGTCCCGTCCGGCTTCAATCCTGTTGACCGAAACAACTCCGTTTATCTTAAACAGATTCATTATAAGATTGTTCAAGTGTTTCGTGTCGTGAACGTACAGCTCAATGCTTCCCTCAAAAATGCCATCGTGTGTTTCAATGTTTATTTTTCTGATATTGGCATTCAGGTCGTGAGATATGACATTGGTTATGGAGTTTACAATCCCTATTTTATCTATGCCCTGTATCTTGATAGATGCCAGGAAGGAAAGAATTTTGTGACTTGTCCATCTTGCCGAAACAACTAAATTGCCGTGGCTTGACATAAGCTTGGTTGCGGTGGGACATTTGGACGAATGTATGATGATAGTCTCATTCGGGCTCTTATAACCTATTATTTCGTCTCCCGGTATTGGATTGCAGCATTTTGCGATCCTGTAGTTCTTACCGGGCTCGTCGACCCCTTCCCTTATGATCAGTGGTTTTTCCGTATCGATTGATGAGCGCTTCGATGGGCGTTCTGCTGCTTTTTTGCTTTTTTGAAGGTTTTTGCTGTAGGTTAGCTCCCAGTACCTTATCCACTTGCTGCGGGTATTTTTTTTCAGCACCTTTTTCAGGTTATCAAGTGAAATTATACCACCGCCTATTTTAGAATAAAGTTCGTCTTTACTTGATACATCATAGCCGTTAATCAGCTTTTTGATGATCCGCGAATTGGGATGAAGGTTTATCTCCCGCAGTTCCTCCTCAAGTTTCTTCTTGCCGGTTTCAATACGCATCTTGTTTTCTGCCCTGAGCGCAATTTTAATGTTTGATTTGGCCCTCGCAGTTATGGCATAATCAAGCCATTCCCTCTGTGTTCGCTGTATATCTGAGGTAAGCACCTCAACCTGGTCTCCACTTGAAAGTGTATGGCTCAGGGGAACAAGTTTCTGGTTTACTTTGGCACCTATTGCCTTGTTGCCTATCTCTGTATGGATCTCATATGCAAAGTCTATAACCGAGGCATTCTGGGGCAGGGTGATGATCTGCCCTTTAGGCGTGAAAACGAGGATTTCGGAAGAGAAGAGATTGAGTTTGAATTCATCCATGAACTCAAGGGCATCACTGTTCGGTTTATCAAGCAGTTCCCGTATCCTTCTGATCCATTTGTCGAGTTCGGATTCTACCTGCCCGTTGTTCTTGTATTTCCAGTGCGCCGCGAATCCTCTTTCAGCAATATCATTCATCCTGGTGGTACGTATCTGTACTTCTACCCATTTACCGTTGGGCCCCATAACCGTGCCATGCAGGGCTTCATAGCCGTTTGCCTTGGGAGTGCTTACCCAGTCCCGTATCCTTTCGGGTTTTGGCATATAGATATCGGTAATCAGCGAATAAATGTTCCAGCACTGGACCTTCTCGGGAATATTCGGATTAGGCTCAAACACTATGCGGATAGCAAACAGGTCATAAATTTCCTCAAACTTAACCTTCTTTGCCTCCATCTTGGTGAATATCGAATTTATGGATTTTGGCCGTCCGCTGATATCAAACTTAATATTGTGCTCGCTAAGTTTTTCGATTATGGGCAGGGAAAACTTGTTTATGAAAAGCAGGCGCTTTTTTTCGCTTTCCCTGATCTTCTGCAGTATCTCATGATATATTTCAGGATTTTGGTATTTAAGTGCCAGGTCTTCAAGTTCGGTCTTTATGGTATATAAACCCAGCCTGTGCGCCAGGGGGGCAAAAAGGAAGCTGGTCTCACCCGCAATTTTCAGCTGTTTATTCCGCGGAAGCGAGTCCAGGGTCCTCATATTGTCAAGGCGGTCGGCCAGCTTTATAAGTATAACCCGTACATCGTCGGAGAGGGTGAGCAGAAGCTTCCTGAAGTTCTCAACCTGTATGGATGATTTCTTGTCGAATACCCCTGCTATTTTGGTCAGCCCGTCAATTATGGCAGATATCTTGTCGCCAAAATTAAAACTTATGTCCTCAAGTGTGTATTCAGTATCTTCAACAACATCGTGAAGGAGGGCGGAAACTACAGAACTTGACCCAAGTCCGATCTCATGTGCGACGATCTTGCTTACGGATATGGGATGTATAATATAAGGCTCTCCCGATTTCCGCCTCATATTACTGTGAGCCTCGTTAGCAAAATGGAAAGCTTTTTTGATAAGCTTTATATCTTCGGGGTCGGTAATATGAGTGCAGTGATCGAGAAGATCGCTGAAACGAGCATTAATATCCCTTACTTCCTCTTCAGTCTGAATTTTTATCTCCATCTTACCGCAATTCTCCTCAAAATCAAATAATATTCCCGTTAATTACCCAAACAAAATTAATCAATTTCGCTTCAATATATAGCGGTTTTAAGTTTTTTCAGTATCCTGAAAAAAACGGACAGTTTATTGTTTTTATTGGGTTCGTGGTGAGTTGTTTATTTTCCGGCAACCACTTCGACCATTTCGGCAGGCATCAGGTATTTTTTTGCCAGATCATGTACCTGCTGCGGAGTAATTTCAGTAACTGTATCGATCAGATTATCATAAAATGAGTGATCCATGCCTGCTTCTGCCACGTTCCTGATACTCTCGAGCCATGCAAAGGGGCCGTCAAAGCTTCTGAGTATTTCTCCGAGCATGTGCCTTTTTGTCAGATCAAGCTCTTTCTCCGACACTGGTTTATTACACAGCTTTTCGAGTTCCCTGTATATCTCCGTGACTGCTGCCTCCCTGTGTTCTGCCCCCACTTCCGAAACTATTGCCATAAATCCGTCATACTTCAGCCCGGCAAGCACGGAGCCGATCCCGTAGGTGTATCCTCTTTTTTCACGGATGTTCTGCATCAGCCTCGACCCGAAATGTCCACCCAGGATACTGTTGACTACCATCATTCCGGGGTAGTCAATGCTGTTTTTCGGAAACATCCTGCGGCCTATCCTGAGGGCTGACTGAACGGCATCATCTCTGTAAATCAGCACCTTTTTCAGGCCATGAGGATTTTCAGACTGATTTGCAGTGCCGGGTGTTCCTCCTGAAACCCAGTCGCCGGAGCCGAACAAATGATCAAGGGTTGACAGGACTTTATCCTGGTCGTAACTTCCGGAAACCAATATTTTGCAGTTGTCTGCCCTGTAGTGATCCCTGTGAAACCCGGCCAGGCCTGATGGGCATACATTATCAAAATCCTCCGGTGAAAGGGTTCGTCCGTAGGGATGTTCTTTACCGAAAACAGAGGCGGCAAACTGCTCTCTGGCAAGGCTGCTTACCCGCGTTTTTTCGATAAGGAATCTTTGTTTGCGCCTTTCAAGCATTGTTTCAAGTTCCCTTTCGGGGAAAGAAGGGTTTTTTATTATATCGGCAGCCAGTGGCATCACTTCATCAAGGTACCTTGAAAGTGAGTAAATTGTTACAAATGCATTATCCCTGTCGGAGGAGGTGTTTATGTATGCACCATAATAGTCTGCTTTTCTTGCTATTTCTTCACCTGTGAGGTTTTCTGTACCCTCGCTGAGCATTGCACTGGTTGATGATGCCATAAGAGGTTTTGACTGATGCCAGGAGCCCGCGCTGAAGATGAAGTCGACCCTGGTAACAGGCTGGCTCCCTGCACTTATAAGGTACAGGGGCAGTGTATTATCGAGCCTGGCAAGCTGGGGGCTGATATTGCCGGGCCTCATTTCTTTTATTGTTTTGGGTGATTTTTTTCTGTTCACTATTTTCTCGGTTTTGATTTGTGGTTTGACCGGTAGAACAACACCGACGAGTTTTCCTGCCTGAATAGTGAAGCAGCAATGCTGGTTATCTCCTCCTGGGTTGTTTTCCTGTATTGGGCTATTTCTTCGTTCAGGAATCCCGCATCACTAATCAGCTCATAGTAAGCGAGATCGGTTGCTTTGTACAATATGCTGGTCTGAATATACTGCCGGGTAGCTTCAACCTTGTTTTTTACTTTCTCAAGCTCTTCATTTTTTGGGGGACGGGAGATGAAATCATTTATCTCACCTGTTATCTCGTCATATGCGCGTTCAGCTTCAATGCCTTCAGATACCGTTCCCTTCACGACAAATAACCCGGGATCCCTGTCCCCCGTGATAAACGCATTTATGCTGCCAAAAATTTTCTTCTCCATTACAAGGCTCCGGTAAAGCCGTGCTGACTTACCTCCTGCCAGCAGGTCAGAAATCAGGTCGGTTGCATAGTACCGGCGACTGTCCCTCTCACACATGTGGTATGCTATCATAATCTGGTCATAAGGTACATCGCGGGTTACATCCAGCTTTCTCATTTTATCCTGTTGAGGTTCGGCAGGGGTTGACCGGATTTTTGTCTTTCTTTTTTTAACAGTGCCGAACCACTTTTCGGCAAGGTCCAGGCAGTAATCTTCTTCAAGAGCGGATGAAACACTAAGTATTGCGTTAGAGGGGCAGTAGTGTTCACTGTAGTATTCCCTTATCTCATCGAGGGTGATATTCGAAATGTGAGCAACATCACTTCCTATTACAGGCCATCTGTATGGATGCACCTTATATGCCAGGGGCCTGAGAAGCATCCATGTATCGCCGTAGGGCTGGTTCAGGTACCTTTGCCTGAACTCCTCAGCAACCACTTTTTTTTGCACATCAAGGCCTTTCTCTGAGAAGTTTAGTCCGATCATACGGTCCGATTCAAGCCACATGCCCGTCTCGATATTTACCGATGGAAGGCTTATGTAATAGTTGGTTATATCATTGCTGGTAAAGGCATTGTTTTCACCGCCTGCTTTTTGCACCTCCCTGTCATATGAAGCAATATTGAGAGAGCCACCGAACATAAGGTGTTCAAGCAGGTGTGCTGCGCCGGTTTTGCCGGGCCTGTCATCTCTTGAGCCTACATCGTAAAGGACATTTACTGCAGCCATAGGTGTAGATTCGTCTTTGTGGGCAATAACTGTCAGGCCATTGTCAAGTATTCTCCGTTTAAATTCTATCATCTGTTTCCTGATATTGGTTTTATGGCGGGCATCTTTTTAGTACCTGTAAAAATAGTCAGAATTCTTCATTTTGCCTTTCTTGCCATTTTTACTTGTTTATATGCAGGTATCTTTTTTTGATTCTGAAGTCCGGTTGAAAAAAAACATGGCTGCATTTACTATCTATCGTTTTACAAAATGTATTTTTGTGTAATATGGAAAATAAAACGGCAAAGTCGGGCATCCTGTTATGGATAATAAATAATCTCAGACACAGGCAGCTGCTTCTTATACTCAGCCTGATAATAGGGCTGGTGAGCGGACTGGCAGCTGTGCTTCTGAAAAATACTGTTTTCTATACAAATGAGTTTCTGACCGGCCGCCTTGCTCCCGAAACAGGGAACCTCATATACCTTGCTTTTCCAGCCATAGGAATATTTCTTACAGTTCTGTTTTCAAGATATATAATAAAGGATAATTTTTCCCACGGTGTCACAAAAGTTCTGCATGCTATTTCAAGAAAGGGTTCTGTGCTTGCTCCGCACAACTCCTATTCGTCAATGGTAGGAAGTACCCTCACCGTAGGCTTTGGAGGGTCGGTCGGACTCGAGGCACCGATTGTACTTACCGGATCCTCTATAGGTTCCAACCTTGGCAGGTTCCTGAATCTCAATTATAAAACTATTACCCTTCTAATAGCCTGCGGCGCAACAGGTGCAATTGCAGGTATCTTCAAATCGCCCATTGCTGCCATGATATTCAGCCTGGAGGTGCTTATGCTCGATCTTACAATGTGGGCAATAATCCCACTGCTGATATCTGCTGTTACCGGTGCAACGATAGCTACCCTTTTGCTGGGGCAGGGTGAAGTATTCTACTTTACTCTTCCTGAGCCTTTTATTACAGAAAACATTCCATGGTATATATTACTTGGCATTATTACGGGACTTGTCTCATATTATTTCACCTGGGGATCAATGAGAATTGAATCAAGGCTGGCTAAAGTCTCAAGTCCTTATCACAGGCTGTTTTACGGAGGAGCAATTCTTGGAATACTGATATTTCTTTTTCCCCCGCTTTATGGTGAGGGCTACAGCACTCTGCGGGCACTCCTCGGGGGTGATGCTTCAGAAATTGCTGCAGGCAGTCTCATAGAAGGGCTGCGGGGCAAATATTATGTTTTCATTTCCTTCCTTGTGCTGATTCTTATATTCAAGGTTGTTGCAATGGCAGTGACTACAGGAAGCGGAGGTGTCGGGGGAATCTTTGCTCCATCTTTGTATATGGGGGGCGTTACCGGATTTATACTGGCAAGCCTGATTAATAATTTAGCGTTCATAAATGTTTCCGAACGGAATTTTGCTCTTGTGGGGATGGCCGGCCTGATGGCCGGGGTTATGCATGCTCCCCTGACAGCGATTTTTTTGATCGCTGAGATAACAGGAGGGTACGAGCTGTTTATTCCATTGATAATCACTGCTACCATCTCATACCTCACCATTATGTATTTTGAACCGCATTCAATATACACCAAGCGTCTTGCTGCGAGGGGAGAATTAATTACGCACCACAAAGACAGGGCAGTGCTTACCCTGATGAAGATGGGACCGGTAATAGAGAAGGATCTTAAGACGGTTCATCCCGATGCCAGTCTCGGCGATCTGGTTAAAACCGTTTCAAAGTCAAGACGCAACATTTTCCCGGTAACTGATAATGACAATAATCTCCTCGGTATCGTGCTTCTCGACAATATCAGGGATATAATTTTCAAACCCGCGCAATATGACAAGATTAAGGTAAGGGAATTGATGGATATGCCCCCCGAAACTGTTTCCCAGGATGAAAGCATGGAGTCGGTAATGAGGAAATTTGAAGATTCTGATGCCTGGAACCTGCCTGTAACAGATAAAGGTAAATATGTCGGATTTATCTCAAAATCAAAGATATTTTCTGCATACAGAAAGATCCTGCTGCAGTTTTCATCCGATTAACTCCATAGTTGAAAAAAAATGGCTATATTTGATTTGGGTGCTAACCAAACATAATAAACAGGATGGATGAAAATTTCTCCGGCAAACAGGTATTTGTTGTAGATGACGACCTGCCAAGTTACCAGTTGATAGAAGAGTTGCTCACTGGTAAAAAGATTTCACTTAAGCATTTTACCAACGGCAAGGATTTGCTGGCTGAGTTCAGCCGTGGAAATAACCCCGATCTGATCATAATGGATATCCAGTTACCCGGGGCCGACGGATTGGAGCTGACCAGGAGAATAAAGTCAATGGACGATTCCATTCCCATAATTGCCTATACATCCTATGCTATGGCGGGAGACAGGGCCAGGTGCATGGAATCAGGCTGTGACGAATATGTTTCAAAACCGGTTGACCTTGACCGGTTCGTCGACATGATAATTCGTTATCTTAAAAACTGACCTGCCGGGTTTCCTCTTGTTTTTCTCTCTGCAGAGTTCCTTTTGTGATCCTGATTACGGACAAAATCCGTATTTTCGCATTTGTAACCAAAAACGAAAAAAATGCAAAGAGATACTGCAATATTTGACCTGATCAACAAGGAAGACAAAAGGCAATTGGAAGGTATAGAGCTGATAGCTTCCGAAAACTTTGTCAGTAACCAGGTTATGGAAGCTATGGGTTCCTGCCTGACCAATAAATACGCCGAAGGATATCCCGGGAAGCGCTATTACGGGGGCTGTAAATATATTGATGAAGTGGAAACCCTCGCAATCGGAAGGAGTAAAAGACTTTTTGGTGCTGAGTATGCAAATGTGCAGCCACACTCCGGGGCGCAGGCCAATTCAGCTGTTATGCTGGCCGTGCTCAAACCGGGAGATGTGTTTCTCGGACTGGACCTTTCGCATGGTGGACACTTAACTCACGGATCTTTTGTAAATTATTCAGGTATACTCTACAGGCCGGTAGCCTATGAAGTAACCAGGGATGAAGGACTGGTAGATTATGATATGATGGAGCGGCTTGCTGAAAAAGAAAAGCCAAAGCTTATTGTTGCCGGTGCCTCAGCTTATTCCAGGGACTGGGATTATAAGAGAATGAGAGAGATAGCCGACAGGACCGGTGCTCTGCTGATGGCCGATATAGCACATCCAGCCGGACTTATAGCTACAGGGTTGCTCAACCACCCCTTCCCATGGTGCCATATAGTTACTTCAACAACACATAAGACCCTGCGCGGTCCCCGGGGCGGGATAATTCTCATGGGTAGTGATTTTGAAAACCCCTGGGGATTGAAAACACCTAAGGGTTCGGTAAAGAAGATGTCGCAGATACTTGACTCGGCTGTATTTCCCGGAACTCAGGGAGGGCCTCTGGAACATATAATTGCAGCCAAAGCAGTAGCCTTTGAGGAGGCTCTGTCTGAAGGTTATAAAAAGTACATGAAACAGGTCAGGGACAATGCTGCAGTAATGTCGCAGGCCTTCATAGACCACGGTTATAAGGTTATTTCCGGCGGTACGACTAATCATTCGATGCTTATCGACCTTCGTACGAAAGTCCCCGATCTGTCCGGAAAGGTAGTCGAAAATACCCTGGTCAGGGCTGATATTACCCTGAACAAGAATATGGTGCCATTTGATGACCGTTCACCCTTCCAGACATCGGGTATAAGGGTTGGTACTTCAGCTGTTACCACAAGAGGCATGAAAGAGAATGATATGAAGGAGATAGTGGGGCTAACAGATGAGGTTATTATGAACATCTCCAATGACAGGGCTATTGAGCTTGTTAAACAGAAGGTTAATTCAATGATGTCAGGATTCCCGAAATTTACCTGGGAGTAAAATAATCGTTATGAAGAGGGACTATCAACAGCCTGAAGGAGTTGCCTTAGCCAGGACCTGATTCCTGGACGCCCCATGTGCCGGGTCACACAAAAAGAAATATACAGAGCATGTGGGTCCCATGAGTTTAAGGCACTGGATCTGTATATATGAACCGTCCATTTGGCGTTGCCGGCCTGTCATGTTTCGCTGGTTCGGTTCACCGCCCCCCGGGGCCGGGAACAAAAAACACTATATACAACTCCGGAGCTTTATCGCCGTGATGGTCAATTGTGCACCCCGGGTTTTTTGGCTCACATGCGCATGGCAGGAAGTTATTGCAGGCGGAAGTGGTATGTTATAGTACCTCTCTGGAAGGCCGGTGCATCGGGGCGTACGTTGAACCTTGCCCTTTCGGCTGCTCTCCTGGCTGTACTCAGAAGGTATTCGTTGAGTGTCGTTGACCCCCTGACTCCTGGGTTTGCATTGGTTACTTCACCATTACGGTTCACTGTTACCTCAACTACAACAATGCCTTCAACCTGGTAGTTGTAGTCCGGCAAAGGCAGTGAAAGTGCCGATCTTCCTTCAAGGCTGAAGGATATACCGTCAGGGCTTCCGGTATCACCGCCTTCCCGGTGGGTTGATGCCGGATCGCCGGTTTCCCTTCCCTGGTTCCCCGGCCCCTCGGTAACACCCTCACTTGTACCGGTGTCACCAGTTGCTGTTCTTCCGGGGAAAAGTGCGTTAGGATTTGGTCTCCTTTCCGGGACCTCTTCAGCTACTTCTTCGGGTATTTCGGTCTCTTCGGCCGTTGGTTGCGGTTCCCTCGGAGGGGTAACAGGTTCAGGCTGCCTCTGCTCTTCAGGCTGTGGTACAGGTATAACAGGCGCTTCTTCAAAATCCTGTGTAATTATCTCCTCTTCGGCCTCAGGTTCACTTACCGGAGGAGGGGAGGTTGCCGGAGGGGCTGTCCTTTCCCTCTCGGGCTGGGTCATCCCAAATCCATCATCATCTGTCCCGAAATTTATGATTATGCCTTCTTCGCCCGGAAGTGGAAGCGAAGTGGAGAAACCCAGGAAAAGTATAATAAGAGCCACTACCACGTGGAAAAGAGTGGTTCCGATAATACCTTTCTTATATTTCTCAAAATTTTCAAGCATTTTACCTTGCGCTTGTTGCCAGAATCAATCTGTACCTGTTGTCTTTTGCAATATTCATCACCCTTACTACCTGCTCCATGGGAACGCTCCTGTCAACATGGAGTGAGATGGTCGGGTCGGTTTCACCTGCTAATCTCTCCCGCAAAACCCGTTCCAGATCTGCAATTTCAACAGGTGTTGTCTCAATATAATATTCATAGTTTCTTGTTATCGACACCGTGGTAACAGGATTTGCCATTGTCTGATGCGCACTCTGGGGAAGAAGCAGCTTCAGGGCATTTGGTGCTATGAGCGTGGATGTTATCATGAAAAAAATGAGCAGCAGGAATACTATATCTGTCATTCCCGACATACTGAAACCTGCCTGTATTTTGTTTCTGCTTCGCAAAGACATAATTTGCTGCAATTAATTAGTTGAAATACTGTACTATTCTATTCCCGTAAGTTTAACGGGTCATTTAACCGGTTCATTGAGCAGATCCATGAACTCGGTTGTGTTGGCCTCCAGCCGGAACACCACCTTTTCGACTTTAGCCACAAGTGCATTGTAGGCAAGGAAAGCGATAATACCTACCATCAGTCCAGCCATTGTTGTTATCATTGCCGTGTAAATACCACTGGAAAGAAGGCCTACATCAATATTTGCCCCGGCGGTCGACATGTCGTAAAATGCCCGTATCATACCCATAACCGTTCCGAGGAAACCTATCATTGGGGCTGCCCCGGCAACTGTTGCCAAAAAGGGTAATCCCTTTTCAAGTTTATAGATTTCAAGTTTGCCCACATTCTCCACAGCTGCATTGATATCGTTGAGGGGCCTCCCGATACGGCTAATGCCTTTTTCTATCATCTTGGCGACCGGATTATCAGTCGACTGGCAAAGTGTAATTGCAGAGTCAAGCTTGTCGTCATGAATATAATCCTTTATTTTGTTCATGAAATTCATGTCAACCTTTTCAGCTTTTTTTATCGCGAAGTACCGTTCAACAAATATATATACTGCTATGATTGACAATACCACTATCGGGATCATGACCCATCCGCCCTTGAACGCCAGTTCCCAGTAGGACATAGTAAGCTCTCCCTGCTCTGCCAAGGGTTCCAGGTCATTCAGATTTTCTGAAAGAGTTACCTGTAAAAGAAGTAAATTGTTCATCTTGTTCCTGTTGTTGAGAATTAATTTAAAATGGGATTAATAACAAACAATGTTCCAGTTAGTAGGAATAATTTGCCAAAAATACATCAATCATTCGATCCGGACAAATTGTCCTTACCAAAATTTTTGTGTTACGGTGCCTGATCATCATCTTCCCTTTTTGCCTCCGAAAAAACCATGTTCCAGTAACGTCTCATCAGTTCGTCAAAACTGTCGAAATCTTCTCTGTAAAACAGCCCTACTCCCTGTGTATAAGGGGAAAGATGCGTCCTGATAAGATTGTCATTTGCCCTGGTAAATGCTTTAAGCCGTAATTTCCCGCTTCTGTTCAACTTAATATCAACGTCAA
>SLRB01000367.1 GCA_007131165.1 Bacteroidales bacterium
GTGCCGCGCCCGAACAGGACCTCAGAGGCGCTGACGGCGGCTTCGTAATCGGCCTGCGAATGAACCATAACGGTAACTTCCCTTGCAAGCAGCTTCTGCAGGTAACGTGCATGTGGCGCTTCCCGGTGCTTGCCGGCAGCCTCCTCTATCTGCGCGGGGGTGAGTATGGTGAAGATCTTAATGTACCTGGCGGCATCTTCGTCTGATACGTTGAGCCAGAACTGGTAAAACCTGTAGGGTGATGTGAGCCTGCTGTCGAGCCACACGTTGCCCTCTTCGGTCTTGCCGAACTTGCTGCCGTCTGACTTGGTGATAAGGGGACAGGTGAGGGCAAAAGCCTCGCCGCCCGTCTTGCGCCTTATAAGTTCGGTGCCGGTAACTATATTGCCCCACTGGTCGGATCCGCCCATCTGCAACTTGCAGTTCATGTTCTCGAACAGGTAGAGGAAATCGTATCCCTGAACAAGCTGATAGCTGAACTCGGTAAAAGACAGGCCGGTCTCGAGCCTCTTTTTGACAGAATCCTTGGCCATCATGTAACTCACGGTTATATGCTTGCCTACGTCGCGGATAAACTCAAGGAAGGTGAAATCCTTCATCCAGTCGTAGTTGTTGACCATCACGGCGCTGTTCTCGCCTCCGCTGAAATCAAGGAACCTGGTAAGCTGCTTCTTTATGGCCTCCTGGTTGTGGCGAAGTGTCGGCTCATCAAGCAGGTTGCGTTCTTCTGACTTGAAGCTCGGATCTCCTATCATTCCGGTGGCACCGCCCACCAGAACGACGGGCTTGTGGCCTGCACGCTGCAGGTGCCTGAGAAGCATGACCGAAACGAGATGGCCGATATGAAGGGAATCGGCCGTCGGGTCAATGCCCACGTAGGCGGTTGTCATCTCTTTCTTTAACTGTTCGGCTGTACCGGGCATCATATCGTGAACCATCCCGCGCCATCTTAATTCTTCAACAAAATCCATTTTTTCCTTTATACTGTTTTTATCCGGTAACCGGAGCAGTATGCCCTTTCTTGCCACTGGCAGGTAACAGTGCCAGGGCTTTGCCGGATCGACTGTAAAAGTAATATTTTAATCTTTATCTTTACAACTGAGCGGGTACACGATGGACAGTGAGCGCCAAAACTGCGGGTAAGTGGCCGGTATACGGGCCATGGCTGATTGTTCCGGTCAAAATAAACATTATACAGAAATGGGAAAAAAAAGAGTGCTTGTGCTGGGTGCCGGACTGGTGGGCGGCGAGATAGCGAGGGACCTGCACGCCGGTTTTGAGGTAACAGCCGCCGATAATGACGAAACGGCCCTCGCGGGGCTTTCCGGCAAATATGGCATCAGGACGGTGGCCGCCGACCTGTCCGTTCCCCGGACGCTCCTCTCTCTTGCTGCGGAGACCGACATTGTCGTGGGAGCCCTGCCGGGCCATATGGGCTTCAGGATGATCAAAGAGCTGGCTCCCGCGGGAAAGGATATTGTCGATATCTCCTTCTTTGCTGAAGACCCTTTCATGCTTGACGAGGTTGCCCGCGAGAATGGCATAACGGTGGTAACCGACTGTGGGGTGGCGCCGGGCATGGGGAATATAATTATGGGGTACCATAATGCATCCATGGACGTGGAAAGCTATGAGTGTTATGTCGGCGGACTGCCGGTGGTGAGGGAGTGGCCGTGGGAATACAAGGCGGTCTTTTCGCCCGTTGATGTTATCGAAGAGTACACACGCCCGGCTCGGTACGTTGAGAACGGGCACCTGGTGGTGCGTGAAGCGCTCTCTGACCCCGAGCTGATGCACTTTGACGGTATCGGCACCCTGGAGGCCTGGAACAGTGACGGACTGCGTACGCTGATCAGGACCATGCGGGTGCCTGATATGATAGAAAAGACGCTTCGTTACCCCGGGTGCATCGAATACCTGAGGGTGCTGCGGGAAGCAGGCTATTTCTCCCGCGAACCGGTTAATGTGAACGGCACCATGGTAAGGCCCCTGGATCTTACGGCAGCGCTGCTTTTCCCCAAATGGAAACTTAAGCCGGGGGAAGAAGATTTTACTGTGATGCGCATAATTATCAGGGGAAAGGACAAGAAGGGGCCCTGCAGATTCGTTTATGACCTGCACGACAGGTACGACCGGGAGAAGTCGGTCCTGTCAATGGCACGCACCACAGGCTATACCTGCACCGCGGCAGTTCACATGATCGCAGGGGGCATGTTCGCACGCAAGGGTGTATGCCCCCCCGAATACCTGGGTGAAAAGGAGGAGAACTTCAGGTTCATACTCGATCACCTTGAACAGAGGGGTGTGAAATATGTTGTAAGCGAAACATAGTGAGTGAACACGGCAAAATCCTGCCGGTGCATTGCCGCGGCAAGAGGACAGGAATTTTTTATTAATATACCGTTAATCCTGCAGGTCCTTCAGCTTGTGGGATGTAAAGTGTTAACCAAAAATCTTTACCATGTCGATAAGTAACTATACACAGAAAGCATGCACCTCCCGGGGAACCATAAAGGAGAAGCAGCCGGCCGCGCGAAAAGTGTCTTTTGCCCTGGCCGCCCTGATGCTTCTTTTTGGGTATGGGGGACTGCAGGCACAGGACAGGATTCCTGATGACGAACATGATTACCTCGTGACCATCGAAACCGATTACGGCAACATGATGATGATCCTGTACGACGAAACGCCCATGCACAAGGAAAACTTCGTCGAGCTGGCGGAGGGGGGTGTCTTTGACGGGATAATTTTTCACAGGGTGATAGAGCATTTCATGATACAGACCGGCGACCCTGCAACAACAAACATCACCCCGGAATGGGATCCTGATATCATCCCTCCGCATGTCCCGGCTGAATTCGTATCCAAATTCTCTCACCGCCGCGGCACGGTGGGCGCAGCACGGTACGGAGGCGAAAGGAACCCGATGAAGAATTCAAGCCCCACCCAGTTCTACATTGTAAGGCACGACAGGGCAGCACCACACCTGGACGGCGAGTATTCAATATTCGGACAGGTTATGAGCGGGTACGAGGTGATTGACAGCGTGGCGGTTCAGCCTACCGGTGAGAATGACAGGCCGCTTGAGCCGATAAGGATCAGCAGGGTCAGGGTTGAAGAGGTCAAAAGGTCTGATATCACCAGGTTCTACAATTTTACCTATTGAGTTGTTTTTGACTTTCTTTGCTCATCATTCGCTTAAAGCATAATAATCAACGGACTGATTTGGGTTTGACCAATTGTTTATTTAATTTTATTATTTCAAAATACTGTTTTCAAAAGCAGTATGAAACAGGGCAGTCCCTGCCCGGTTCTGCGCTTAGTGAGAAGGCTGCGCCTTCGCTGATCTGAGAAGCCTCCTTCCGGGGAGAAGGTGGTTTACCGTATCATATGGTTCAATTCAGGGAGCAGGCCGGAATCGCATTGCTTAACGGACAATAAATTGCGGCATTTAACCTCTCAATTGTATTAACTTAACACTTTTTGAAATGGAAAATATATTTGGCGAAAAGTTCGGCTCAGAAGCCGCTGATGTAATAGTTAACTGGTTGGTCACCCAGTTACCGGGACTGGTAATTATTCTGATAGTATTCCTGGTTATATTCAAGGTAGTTAACGCTGTTTCAAAAAAGTTGAAAAAAAGAGCTATCGAACACGCTACAGCAAGTCCGGATGTTGATACTGATGAAGCTACAAAAAGGATTAACACTGTGTCAGGCATCCTTCATAAGCTGGTTATTATCGTCCTCTGGATAGTATTGATTATGCTGGTGCTTCAAAAGATCGGGATTGACTACGGGCCCATCCTTGCAAGTGTCGGGATACTTGGGCTGGCTATAGGTTTTGGTGCACAGGAACTGGTGCGCGATTATATTGCCGGGTTTTTTATCCTGGCTGAGAACCAGATCAGAACCGGCGATGTTGCCATAATCAATGGTACGGGAGGCCTTGTGGAAAGTATTGAGCTGAGGACCGTTACCCTTCGTGATTTTGCAGGGACGGTTCATGTTTTCCAGAATGGTAAGATCGGCACTTTGTCGAATATGACGAAAGACTGGTCAGCCATCGTTTTTGATATTGGTGTAGCTTACAAGGAAGATACCCAAAGGGTAATGGATGTTATCAAGAGGGTGGGCGATGAGCTAAAAGATGATCCGGATTTTGCAAATGATATCACCGATCCTATAGAGGTATTTGGCCTTAATGAATTTGCCGACAGTGCAATTGTAATAAAAGCACGTATTAAGACCAAACCGATCAAACAATGGTCAATCGGCAGGGAATACCGGAAACGGTTGAAAGTTGCCTTCGACAATGAGAATATTGAGATACCATTCCCGCACAGGACTATTTACTGGGGTGAGGAGATTAATTCATTAAAACTGGATGTAAACAAAATTCCCGGCCAACTGAAACAATAGGTTTGGGTTTTTTCCTGATATCCCTGCGAAAAGAACACGTGAAGCCTGATTGGCGCACCTGCCTTCAGGGTAAAGCCCCGCCGGCTCATTACTGCGGCCTGCATTTGTTGAGTATGCCTTTAACTTATAGCGCGGGTTTGTGATATCAACTGAACAAACGCATAACTGCCTGCTATCTCATGTCGCCCCGGGGATAGAGAGGGGCACTTTTTTCAGGATATCTTTTGTTATCTTTATGCTCTTTCGGGTTATTATTTGCAGAATTACTCTTACAATGAAGCAATATCTTGATCTTCTGAGGCATGTGACCGATAACGGGGTTGAGAAGTCCGACCGCACGGGCACGGGCACGATAAGCGTTTTCGGCTACCAGATGCGTTTTGACCTGGAGGAAGGCTTTCCTCTGCTGACAACCAAAAAGCTGCATATACGCTCAATAATACACGAGCTTCTCTGGTTCCTCAAAGGCGATACGAATACGGCTTACCTCAACGACAACAAGGTACGGATATGGGATGCCTGGGCCGATGAGAAAGGCGACCTGGGCCATATCTACGGCTACCAGTGGCGCTCCTGGCCGGCACATGACGGAACGTGCACAGACCAGATAAGTGAGGTTGTAAAATCGATAAAAGAAAACCCCGATTCGCGCCGCCACATAGTGAGTGCATGGAACGTGGGCGACCTGGACAGGATGGCCCTGCCACCGTGCCATATCCTTTTCCAGTTCTACGTGGCCAACGGCAGGCTGTCCTGCCAGCTATACCAGAGAAGCGCCGATATATTCCTTGGTGTTCCGTTCAACATAGCATCCTATTCGTTGCTGACCATGATGGTGGCACAGGTGACGGGACTAAAGCCCGGGGAGTTCATCCATACCCTTGGTGATGCGCATATTTACCTTAACCACCTGGAGCAGGTGAAGATGCAGCTTGGCCGGGAACCCCGCGAACTGCCGGTAATGAGGATTAATCCCGAAAAAAGGGATATTGACGATTTTGTGTACGAAGACTTCAGCATTGAAGATTACAACCCCCATTCGCACATTAAGGGGGA
>SLRB01000072.1 GCA_007131165.1 Bacteroidales bacterium
TCAAGATCGCGGTGAAATCTATGGGGCTGGACGACCTTTACCCTTTCAAACCTGAGGAGAAGATCATTGAATACGTACTGGCAGGGAAGGAGGAAAAGAAGCTTGTCGACATGAGCCTGGAGGATTTTGCAGATGAGACCTCATCAGAATCGCCTGCACCGGGGGGCGGATCGGTGTCGGCAGCCATGGGGGCTCTCGGTGTTGCCCTTGGCACCATGGTAGCCAACCTTTCATCTCACAAGCGCGGCTGGGATGAAAGGTGGGAAGAGTTCTCAGAATGGGCCGAAAAGGGCAGGGCGCTGCAGGAAGAGCTCATGTTTTTGGTTGACGAGGACACCCGGTCGTTCAATGCTATTATGGATGCCTACTCCCTGCCGAAAAAAACGGCTGATGAGAAGGAGGCACGGACCAAAGCAGTAGAAGATGCTACAAAGTACGCGGCCGAGGTACCCCTTCGTATAATGCAGACTTCCGTAAAAGCATTCGGACTCCTGAGGGCCATGGTCGAGACAGGTAATCCGAACTCGGTGACCGATGCAGGGGTTGGGGCGCTGGCGGTTCGCTCCTGTGTGCTCGGGGCATCGCTAAATGTCCGGATAAATGTAGCCGGTATAGGCGACAGCTCGTTTGTATCCTCCCTTATTTCGAAAGCCGATGAACTTGAAAAGGAAGCGGTGGATCAGGAGAAAGAGATAGTAGCCATGGTGATGCAAAAGTTGAAGTAAAGCTTTTACCGAAAAGTTATTAAAGAGACCACCTTCATTTTATGGAGGTGGTTTTTCTTTTTGCGGGTTTAAAGGAGATACTCCGTTTAGTCTATTCCTCCCCGGATATAATTGTCCGGATGTTGTTTTTAAAGGGATGTTGTTAAACATATACCGGTTTGATGATTTCATGGTCCTGGACCCACTTGCGGGTGATCTCATTTTGAACTGATGTAAATATATTGCACAGCAGTATTTTATATTTGGATTAAAAAGTAATGTTTCTTAATTTGCCCGTGAAATCCAACAAGAGTGCAGTATAACGGCTGGCAGACGGATTTTTTTAAAAATATGACATGATTAATATCATATGATAAATTTTTTTGTAAATTGCCGGCTCAGACAACCCTGAAGTTCTGATTGACTAAAAATGCGTAAAAATCACAAAGTGAATATATTGTACAGATGCTTGTTTGTTTTTTGCCTCATAATTATTACTCATCTAAAACCATTTTTAACCATTTTTAACCATTTGTAAACCTAAAATTTAATGTCTATGAGAAAAATGACTTTTCTGCTGTCACTGTTTTTGTTCTGCGGTATGTTTGCACTGCAGGCACAAACCGTGCAGATTACGGGCACTGTGACCGGTGCCGATGATGGCCTTGCGCTTCCGGGGGTATCTGTTGTTGTTACAGGAACGACAATAGGTACCGTAACTGATGTTGACGGCCGTTATTCTCTTGATGCTCCTGCAACAGCCACATCACTTACATTCAGTTATGTGGGTTATGAGAGCCAGCAGGTTGCGATAGAGGGAAGGACCACCATTAATGTACGGCTGCTTGTCAGCGTGGTCGCACTTGACGAGTTGGTTGTTGTGGGCTACGGTGTAATGAGAAAGAGAGAGGTGACCGGGTCCATATCCCAGGTGAGAGGCGATGATATTGCCTCGCTTGCTGCACCCAGCTTTGACACCCAGCTTGCCGGACGATCTGCCGGTGTGCAGGTTACCACAACCTCCGGGGTTATCGGGCAGGCCCCTCGCATCAGGATCAGGGGTATCGGCTCTGTGAGCTCAGGAACTTATCCTCTGATTGTTGTTGACGGAGTGCCGATCCTTACCGGCAACGTGGGAGGATATGCTACCGTAAACGCCCTGGGCGACATAAACCCCAACGATATCGAATCGATCGAGATACTCAAGGATGGATCTGCCACTGCAATTTACGGATCAAGGGCTGCAAACGGGGTTATCCTGATCACTACCAAGCGCGGTGAACGTGGGCAGTTCAGGGTTAACTACAATAACTGGCTCGGCGTTGCCCAACCGGTTAACCTGTTTGACCTGACAAACGAAGATGAGTTTATCATGCTGGCAAACGAGATGCTCGAGGCCGATGGTTCTGCTCCTGCTGCTAAATCTGCCGGACTCAACACCGACTGGCAGGGGCAGGTTCTACGGAATGCCTTCCAGCATGACCACAGCCTGAACCTTTCGGGCGCCACCGACATGACCAACTACTACTTCTCGATGGGATACGGTTACCAGGAAGGTGTTACGCGGCCCAATGACATGGAGCGGTTCACTTTCAGGGCCAATGTCGAGCAGAGGGCTAATGACTGGCTCACTTTCGGTGCAAATGCTTCATTGGCAAGGAGCGTGTACAATGACCTGAACAGGGGAGAAAACTCGTTGTCAGGCAACATATTCTCGGCTATCCGTCAGTTGCCCAACACCCCGATCTTTGATCCCGACGATCCCACGGGGTACAACATTGACAACATAAACAGGCAGCTTGTGGGACCCGGTGTTAATGAAAGGACCATCGACGATAACCTTCCCAATATTGTTTATGTTATCGATCATAACGTTTACGGTTCGAAGCTGTTCAGGACAATCGGAAGCGCACACGGACAGGCGCAGATACTGCCCAGCCTTATTTTCCGCACCCAGCTCAGCACCGATATGTCGATGACGGAGGGTCACCTGTACTGGAACCCCCTACACGGTGACGGTGCAACTGTCAACGGACGTATCTATAACACCCAGACCAATTATGTAAGGTGGGTTGCACAAAACATGCTTGCATTCAACGAGACCTTCGCCGACGTGCACAATATCGGGGCTACTCTTGTTGCAGAGTACCAGCAGCAGACCTATAATTATTTCTTCGCCGGCGGTACCGACATGTCAAGTACCTTTTTCCGTCACAATGTTATCGGAGGTACCTACGGTACTCAGTTGTCATCAGGCAGCATGAGCCAGAACGGGCTGATCTCCTATCTCGGAAGGCTGAACTATAACTTTGACGACCGGTTCTTCCTGCAGGGTTCAATAAGGTATGACGGACTGTCATCATTGCCTGAGGATAACCGATGGGGGGTATTCCCGGGCGCTTCAGCTGGCTGGACGATTTCGCGCGAGGCGTTCCTGGAGAACCTGACCTTCCTTACCGACCTTAAGGTAAGAGCATCGTATGCACAGGTGGGCAACACCTCGATAGGCAACTATCCCTATGCAGGGCTTTACGGTGGCGTAAGGTACGGAGATCATACCGGTATTGCCTTTGTGCAGATGGGTAACGACCTGCTGAAATGGGAGACCAGCAAAAAGCTGGATATTGGTATTGACGGTATGCTTTACGACGGCAGGTACCAGTTCTCATACGACTATTTTGTGAACGACCAGGACGGACTGATCCTGTCGCGCCCCACACCTCCCGCGTTCGGTGTTCCCGGAAACTCGATAAGCCAGAACATCGGTTCGCTCAGGAACTGGGGGCATGAGTTCTCGGCTGAGGCTACCATAATCCGGACATCCGATTTTTCATGGAGCGTTGACGCCAACCTTACGCTGATAAAGAACGAGATACTGGAGCTTGTAGAGGGTCAGCCTATTACAGGTGCTTACTGGAGAATTGAGGAAGGAGAGTCGATCAGGTCTATCTACGGTTTCGACTATGTAGGTGTGAACGCTGCCAATGGCAACCCTATATACCGCAAGGCAGACGGCACCATGGTACAGGGTAACATAGCCACTCAGAACTACAGGGCCTACGATCCGGCCAACCCGGCCGATATATCTCAGGCTGCATCCCTTGTTTCAGACGACAGGATGTATTTCGGCCCGTCAATGCCAACTTATTACGGCGGAATTGGCTCGAGGGTGCGTTACGGTCAGTTCGATCTGAATGTGTTGTTCCGCTTCTCGGGTGGTAACTACATAATGAACCGCACGCGTGCCGACCTTGTTGCAAACTCGTTCACCAACTACGGCCGTGAGCTTCTCGGCAGATGGCAGAGCCCTGAGAACCCGGGCGACGGCTGGACGCCAAAGCTGTGGCACGGGCGCACCAACTTCATTAACGAGCAGAACGTTACAAGCGGACGCTTTGTTGAGAAAGGTGACTTCCTGAAGCTTCAGAACCTGGTTATAGGGTACACGCTAAGCCCCGAGATATCCACCCGTATAGGTATTGAAAGACTCAGGATATTTGCACAGGGTTCTGACCTGTTCATGATAACCGACTACACCGGTATTGACCCGGAGATGGAATCGGCTGGAGTGGACTTTAACGTGACCCCGCGTCAGCGCACCCTGACATTCGGTGTAAACCTGAGTTTATAATTGAAAAAAGCATTAATATGAAAAATATGGAAAAAAATATAGTAAAAATCGGGAAACTGTTCCTTATCATGGTTTTCAGCGCGGGGCTCATGTTTACATCCTGCGAAGACATAATCGATCTGGAACCGTTCAACCAGGTAGCAGATGCTACCGCCTTCTCTACACCCGAGCTGATCTCCCTGTCGGTTAACGGTATGTACAATGCCGCGCAGCTGGGCGAATTCGGCGGGGGCCGGGGCTACCCCTTCGGCGCTGCATTTGTCCAGCAGGGCGATAACCGGGGTGAGGATGTTGTAAACTGGTATGCATTCTATGCTATTACATACCAGGGGACTTATACTCCGACCACAGCAAATAATGTTTTTTACTGGTCAGATACCTACCGTATGATAAACCGCTGTAACATTGTAATCGAAGGTGTTCAGATGGCTGCCACCGAAGGTGTAATATCCCAGGAGCAGGCCAATATCTATGAGGGTGAGGCCAGGCTTCTGAGGGCTGCAGGCTATCATGAGCTGCTAAAGATGTTTGCCCGTCCCTACAGACATACTGCCGATGCTTCACACCTGGGCGTGCCTTATCACAGGGTTCCCTTTACTACCATGGATGCTATCGACCTCGGATTTGAGACCGGCAGGCATTCGGTGGCCCAGTGTTACGAATGGATACTGGAGGACCTTAACTTTGCAGAGCAGCATCTTCCAACCAAGGCGCAGCGTTCCGGCACATTCAGGTTGTCAAAGGGCACCAAGGAGGCTGCCGCGGCCTACAAGATGCGCATTCACCAGCATATGTGGAATTTCCCTGCCGTGATAACAGAAGGCCAGAAGTTCATTACCGGCCCTTATGCCGGCAGCTATTCCCTGCATGCTGATCCATGGGATGCCTTTGTGGGCGGTGCCTATGGAAGTAATGAGCATATCTACGGCATGGAGAGCTCCGAGACCAACTATCCCTCGGTTAACGGCGCTCTTGCTTCACAGTACAACCGCAGGAACCTGGTATCGATGAGCCCTATAATATGGCGCAGCGAATGGTGGCTGCTTGATGACAAGCGCAGGGTCGGATGTAATGAGTTGCAGCGCGATGACAGGATGGTAAGGTGGATTGCCGGAAGGATACTGACCGACAAGTACA
>SLRB01000033.1 GCA_007131165.1 Bacteroidales bacterium
AAAAACATCTGTGTAACAATATATTCAGCCCCTGCATCAACCTTCATCTTAAGGTACCGCAAATCGGTTTCCATGTCGGGCGCCTCGCAGTGTTTTTCAGGATAACCGGCAACTCCGACAGAGAAACCTGTTGGTGAGGGGTCGTCAAGATAATTGTCAAGGTAGATGCCTTTATTCATATTCATGATCTGGCAAACAAGGTCTGCTGCATGCGGATGACCTCCCTCCTCCGGTTCAAATACACCTGTCTCCCTGCTGCCGTCACCCCTGATAACAAGAAGGTTGTGAATTCCAAGAAAGTCCAGGTCGATCAGGGCATCCTCGGTCTCCTGCCTGGTAAAGCCGCCGCAAATTATGTGCGGCACAACATCAATACCGTACTTGTGCTGGATAGCCGCTGCTATTCCAACAGTACCCGGCCTTTTTTTTACTACCCTGGCTTCACGGGTGCCGTCAGGTTTCTCAATTGTTACTTTTTCCTCACGGTGATAAGTAATATTAATACAGGCCGGATTGAATTCAACCAGCCGGTCAATCGTACTGTAAACACTGTCAATACTGCTTCCCCTTAACGGGGGAAGCAGCTCAAGCGACAACCTGGTGCCTTTTCCTTCGTAATGCCTGGTAACCTTCATAACCGATTAATAACATTTACAGATCCGGTCAGGATGATTGTCCTGACCGGTCTGCTAAAATAACAATATTTTAATATCAATGCCGCTCAAACCCTTCAAATATAATATCCAGGGCAAAATTCAAACACTTTTCTCATGCAAGGTGTTCTACCTTTTCAAACCCCTGTTGCAGGTCTGCTATGATATCATCCTTATTCTCAATCCCGACTGAAAGCCTTATCAGTCCGCTCACCACACCAGACGACCTTCTCTCCTCCTCCGTAAGCTGCTGGTGGGTTGTTGATGCCGGGTGGATGATCAGCGTTTTGGCATCTCCTACGTTCGCAAGATGGCTGATCAGCTCAAGGCTGTTAATAAGTCCGTCAGCTGCCGCGGTTCCTCCCCTGACAAGGAAAGAGAGAACACCACCGAACCCGTTTTTAAGATATTTTCTGGCCAGCGAATGATAGGGGCTCGACGGAAGACCCGGGTAATTTACCTTTTCAACCTGCTGATGCTTCTCAAGCCATTCAGCAACAGCAAGTGCGTTGTCAACATGCCTCTGTACCCTGAGCGAGAGGGTTTCAAGACCCTGCAAAAGCAGAAACGCGTTGAACGGGCTCAGTGCGGCCCCGTAGTCACGCAGTCCTTCAACCCTTGCCCTTATGCTGAAAGCTATATTGCCGAAAGGGCTGCCGCTGCCAAAGGCTTCCCAGAATTTAATTCCGTGGTACCCTTCCGAAGGCTCTGTGAACTGAGGGAACTTGCCGTTACCCCAGTTATAATTGCCGCCGTCAACAATAACTCCTCCCACTGAGGTGCCGTGTCCCCCTATCCATTTGGTGGCCGACTGCACCACTATGCTGGCACCATGCTCAAGAGGCCTGAAAAGGTAGCCACATGCCCCGAAGGTGTTGTCAACTATAAGCGGTAAGTCATGTTTCCGGGCTACAGCGGCTATCGCTTCAAAATCGGGTATATTGAATTCGGGGTTGCCTATAGTTTCCAGGTATACAGCTTTCGTGTTGTTATCTATCTCTCTCTCGAAATCAGCAGCTTTGTCCCCACTCACGAATTTCACACCAATACCAAGTCGCTTGAACTGTACCTTGAACTGGTTGTATGTCCCCCCGTAAAGAAAGGAGGTTGATACCAGATTATCCCCTGCACCCAGGATATTGGTAATCGCGGTAAACTGGGCAGCCTGGCCTGATGATGTTGCAACGGCTGCAACCCCGCCTTCGAGTGCTGCAACGCGCTTTTCAAACACATCCGTGGTGGGGTTCATGATCCTGGTATAGATATTGCCAAACTCCTTCAGTTCAAAAAGTGATGCTGCATGTTCGGCATCCCTGAACAGATATGATGTGGTCTGGTATATAGGTACGGCCCTTGATCCGGTTACCGGATCGGCCTCCTGTCCTGCATGCAGTTGCAGGGTGTCGAATGAAAGCTTACTGGCTTTTTCCATGATTTTTTTACTTTAAAGTACAACAGATGTGAGGTCTGAGTGATTATTGAATGCCGGTTCTCCTTTGTTGCCGAAAAAATAGCCATGTGTGGCAATTACGGCTCTGTTACATTCTTTCTCCTTAACCACAAAATAGATAGCCGCTGTCGATGCTCCTGCTGCTATGATCTCGACGTTAATATTCTCTGCTGCCACGGCCTGAAAAGCCTTGGCGGCAATACCATGTTTTTTTGTAATACCTTCACCTACCAATGCTACAAGAGCAATATCAGATATGGTTTCTACATCGCTTATAAGAGCCGGGGCATGCACCTTTATCGCCTTCCGGGCTTTTTTCAGGTCGTCCCGCTGCAGCAGGAAGCATATGGCAGTCTGCGACGTAAAAACCGAAGATATGTTAACTCCTGCAGCATCCATTATACCGGCAGCCCTGGCGAGTATACCGGGCTTTATCCCGACACCGGCGCCCATGAGTTTCAGTACCGAAAAATTACGGCTGAAGGTTATGCTTTTGGGACTGGTAAAGCCGTCGCCCGGTTCGGGGCCTATTATTGTTGCCGGATCGTCAGAAGGCGACCCGATATTGAAAACCCTGACAGGTATGCCCTTGGGCTGCAACGGCTCCACTGTCCTCGGATGGAGTATCTTCGCCCCGAAATAAGATAATTCTGCCGCTTCACTGTAGGAGAGCATCTTTATGGTTTGTGGGGCTGTTACCACCCTGGGGTCGCCTGTCTGGAAACCGTCAACATCTTTCCACACATCAAGGCTTGAGGCATCAAGCAGGTATGCCAGTGCCGCAGCAGAATAATCGGTCCCTCCCCTGCCAAGCAAAGTGATCTTATCCTCATCGCTAACCCCGTAAAAACCAGGGACCACAAAGTACCGGTTACCGGCAAAGTGATCGCCGATCTTTTTGGAGGACTCTTTAAGCAATATGCTTGCTGCACCAAACTCACCGTCGGTTCGCAACCCGGACTGCTCCGGCAGGCGCAGTACCGAATCCAGCCCCTTCGAAATCATTACGGCATTAAATAAAACGGCTGACAACCTTTCGCCAAAACTCAATATAGAATCGTGAATTGTCGGTGGAAGCTCGCTTATGGCATGAATACCCCTGTAAAGGTGGGAAAGCTTGTCAAGAATCGCCTGTACCTCTGCACTGGTTTCACCGGCAAGTTGTTCGTCGTCAATATTAATTTTTATCTGCTCGAAACAGTCATCAGTCAGTTCTTCAATACACCGGTCAGGGAATTTACCCGAATCTGCAGCTTCAACAGCTGCCTGTTTGAGTTTGTCAGTCACCCCAAAAAAAGCTGAAACAACAATCACACATGGGGTATTATATTTGCCGGCAATTTCGGCACACCTGCCCAGATCGTCGACTTTCTGGAGGTTTGAACCTCCGAATTTGATTACTTTGTAAGACATGACAATTCGAATTTAAGAATTAGGAAAAATATGTTTGTATATTGTACCGGCCGGTGCCTGGCACAGTAAGCCGGAGTAAATACTCCGAAAGGCGGAGTGTTCAGGATAGCATGCTTAGCATGCCGCGCATAAACATATGCTTGGGGATAAGCAGCGGAAAAGCAGGTATATATATGAATGCAGGAACCGGGGCAGTCGGTTGCCCGGGTTTATAAACTTTAATCTCAACTCCTTTTCTATACATGATATCCGGTTCTGAGTTTATAATCCCCCTGGGGGGCAGGTATTAGCACCATTTCTCCGGTGAGAGGGTTGCTAGAGCTTCATGGAGCCTGTTCTCTCAGCTCTTCTGTATAAATCAAACCCTTGATTGTCGGGAATGATATTTCTGCCGTAAAAGTAATTCTTTTATTTCAAAACCCAAATTATCACCGGAGCTTTTAATTCTCTTTGTTAAAATCGCCATCTACATGCATTGGCTTTAATCTTAATTGAATAATATGCAGGGGCCAGGGTATGGCATGGTCACGGCATAAGAACGCTTCCGAAACCCCTCAGGTCATTGATCTCGTTGTGCGACAGTATCCTGCCGCCCGACTCATATACGGCCGGAGCCCTGTCCCTTAAATTGAAATTGAGCGTCATCGAACCGGCATATGCACCGCAGGATAGTATGTGGATTATGTCGCCGCGTACAGTTTCAGGGAGAACCACATCTTTTCCAAACACATCGGTCGATTCACAAACAGGCCCGACCACATCATACTTTTCGGTTCTGCCGGTCGATGTTGTGTTTATTATATGATGCCTGGCCTGGTATAGCGAAGGCCTCATCAGTTCGGTCATACCGGCGTCGGTAATCACGAACTTCTTTCCTACCCCCTTTTTGGTATAGAGCACCCGGGTAACTATCCTGCCACACTGGCCAACGAGGCTCCTGCCAAGCTCAAACCGGACATCTGTGCCTGCAGGCAATTTGAGGTACCTTTTAAATACCTCAAAGAAAGATTTGAAATCCGGAATGGAATTATGCTCAGGGTCATTGTAATCTATCCCAAATCCCCCTCCAAGGTTGAGCATACTACCCCCGTATGCTGTAATATCAAACTCTCTCCAGATGTTGTTAACCTTTTCACAAAGTCTCCTGTACGGCCCCAGGGAAGTTATCTGACTTCCAATATGAAAATGAAGCCCTGTAAATTCAATCTCTTCAGAGTTACTGCATATATCAAGGGCATTTTTCAGATGTGGAAGGCTTATCCCGAATTTGTTCTCATCAAGTCCGGTAGTTATATTCCGGTGAGTATCTGCTTCGATTGCCGGATTAACCCTCAATGCGACCCGGGCTTTCATCCCGTACAACCTGGCAATTTCCTTTATCACATCCAGCTCTTCTGCAGATTCGCAGTTAAGGCAGAATATCTCTTCGGCCAGCGCAAGCTTTATCTCTTCGTCGGTTTTACCAACCCCTGCATATACAATAGTACTGTTAGGGAAACCGTATTCAAGCGACTTTTGCACTTCGTTCCCGCTTACACAATCTGCCCCCAGTCCGTTATCACGTATGATTGAAGATATGACAGGATCATTGTTGGCCTTTATGGCATAATGTATAAAATACCCGAACCTGCGTGCCTCGGCCGAAGCTATAGATACCGTTTTTTTAAGCAGGTCAAGGTCATAAAGGTAAAACGGTGTTCTTATACCTGTGAGATCAGACATGGTTCAATTGTTTTTGAAGGGCTCCCAAAAAGGAAACTGTTGAGTGAACGCAGTATATCAACGACCTCTTCACGCGGAACAACAACAGTAATATTGTTCCTGCTCCCCCCGTAAGATATCATTTTTACATTAAAATGCCTCAGAGAATCGAGTATTCTAACTGCACGGCCCTGGTGTTGCTCAAGAATATCCCCAACTACGCATACAATTGCCTGCCCGGATTGCACCCTTACTTTACCCAGCGCTGAGAGCTCCTCTTCAATTTCTTCGAGACGGCTGTCTTTATCCACTGTCACCGACACCGACACCTCTGATGTTGTAATGACATCGATGGGAGTTTCATATTTTTCAAAAATTGCAAATACCCGGCTAAGAAAGCCATATGCATTAAGCATCCTGTCCGATCTGATCCTGATTATGGTAATACCCTCCTTGGCAGCTACAGCAGTTATACCTTTTCTTTGTGTGCCTGACCTTATTATGGTACCTGGGGCATCTGGCTCCATCGTATTTTTCAGGTGGATAGGTATGCCGTTGCTGCTGGCCGGCCATACACATGAAGGATGGAGTATTTTAGCCCCGAAATAGGCAAGCTCTGCAGCTTCGTCAAACGATAGCTCCCTGATAGGGAAAGTATCCTCCACGATCCTCGGGTCATTGTTTCTTACCCCGTCTATATCTGTCCATATCTCTATTATCCCGGCCTGCAATGCAGCACCTGCAAGCGTTGCCGTGTAATCACTTCCTCCCCTCCGGAGGTTGGTAACATTACCCTGGTGATCAAGGCAGATATAACCCTGAGTCAGGAACCGCCCGGCAGGTTTCTCACCTGTCAATCTTTCAAGCCTTTGCCTCATATCATCGACAGAAGGTTCGCCGTCACTCCCCGTAACCGTAAAATCAAGCGCATTCAGCCACGTAACAGGTATATCAATTGAATTCAGATAGTGTGCAATAATTTCTGATGTAATTATCTCCCCCCTGGCAAGCAACCAGTTTTCATTATGAATACTATAACCGGTAACAAGCCTGTCCATAACACGACCGAAATGATCATTTACTATTCCCGTTGCAATAGTTGTTGCCTCATCATCATCAAACAATTCACAGCATGTTTGTTTAAAATGCTCCCTGAGGCCGGAAATAAGTTCCCGGGCCTGGCCGTTATTACCGGACTTCCAGTAACCTGCCACGTCTACCAGGGTATTTGTTACCCCGCTCATCGCCGAACATATTACGAAACAATCACTACGCTTGCTAATTAATCCGGCTACCTGCCTGATCCTTGAGGCATCTCCGAGGGATGTGCCTCCGAATTTCATTACTACCATTTCTGCTTCCCGTAAAAGATTTCTGCAAAGAAAGAAAAGCAAATTCTAATTATGAAGATCTCAGGTGCAATTACACAATTTTAAAACAATTTGTTTATTTTTTAACAAACAGATGGTCTGCAGGAACGGTATGATTTATACCGGAGGCCAAAACCCGGGATGTTTATTACATTCAGCGATCCTATTGATGATCATCAGCATAGATCCCGGTATCCGTAAAAGGGAATTCGGAATGGTTCTCAGGCTCCTCAAGGTAAATTAAATCGCCGTCACTGAGGCCCTGTTCGATAATTATGAAGTTTTCGTTCGAATCGCCGGTTCTTACTATCTGCCTGGTACCGTCATGAAGGTATACAAAGGGTTCTCCTTCCTCTTCATGAAGAGCGGCGAATGGTATGAACTTAACATCTTCATAAGAAGCTATCACTATGGAATTGCTGGTTGTCATAGCCGGCCTGAGGATATTGTCAATCTGGTCGACATTAAGCAGAACCTCAAAAACCTTTGCATCGGTATTGGGAAGCTCCTGACCCACATTTGAAACCTCAAGAACTGTCCCGGAATAGGATCTTTCGGGGTACGCATCAATTCCAATTCTTGCTCTTTGCCCCACGGCGACCCTGTTAACATCAATCTCACTAACCCAGGCCCGTGACACCAGTGATGCAAGATCAGGCATTACTGCAACAGTAAGGTCACGGGGATTAATACTGGATCCGACTGCCCTTTTTTCACCGCTCCATTCACGGTGGTATATTACCATACCTGATCGCGGAGCGGTTATGACAAATTTGTCCATTACCTCTTCAAGTGCCGTAAAACGTCGCCGGCGCCTTTCAAGTTCAAGTTCTGCTTCCCGCACAGTTTCCTCTGCCTGCTGCTCATAAAACACATAGTTGATCTTTGCCTGCTCAAAATCCATTTTGGCCCGTTCGAGGTTGATCTCGGCCTGCCTTATTGTCGCCGGTGGCTCATAGGCAGATTGTTCAAGAACAAGCCTTCTTTCCTCTACCGTATGCTCAAGATTGATCAGCTCATCCCTCAGGCCGCTGAGCCGGATTGTGGTATCCAGTATTGTTGCATTGTACTGGGCCTCCTCGCTCAGCACCTGATCCTCCAGATCTCGCAGTGACAACTCTGCTTCAGTCCTGTCAAGTGTAGCCACCCAGTCCCCCCTCATCACTTCGGTCCCTTCAGGCACCATATCATGGATGGGAATATTCCTCAGTCTTATATTCCTGTCCTGTAATTCCCTGGGAGCTTCAACAGGCACGGAATTCTCAGATTCCAGCTCACCCGTTACTGTTACAAGGACCTCAAACTTATCCTCTGTAACCTGAAAGAGTTGATGTTCATCACTGTCACTGTCGCCGGTAAACACCCAGATTATGATGCCCGCTAAAACTACTGTTAATGCCGCAATGGATATGTTTCTGATTTTTAGATTCATGATTTATCAGGGCTTTTTATCTGCAATTAAATACTACCGGTTCCGGCAGCATAATCCATACCTCTATTTAACGAACCTTTAACAAGAAGATTGCCGGTTCATCAGGCCATCAGGCAACATATACTTACTCCTGAAAGCCAGGATATGCACAGACCTCAATAAGTGAAGAAAAATCCAGTCAGGCAAATAATCCCCCTTAAAAAATCTTAAAAATCAGGATTTCAATCCCATATATCGGGTATCGGTCCATACCCCCTGGCCCGTGAGGGTGCAAGATCAAATGGTTCCAGGGCACCCGAATGGACATCAAAAAGACGTTTGGCTGTGGCCGACATCGCCTCCACCTGGTACGGGTAAGGCCTGTCGGTCACATCAACCAGTCCGCAATTATAATTCTCACCATCGTACCCCCTGCCTGTAAGATCCTGGTCAGCCCACTGGAAATATGCCGTACCAATAAGTCCCGGATGCGCATATGCCCTTTCTGTATAGTACCGGTATGCCGTACCGCGCTCCTCCTGGCTGTCAACCTGCCAGAGCGACTGTGCCATGCCCCTGTCCACCGTGCCGAAATGATACTCACCAATGATCATGGGCAGCCCTGAGAACTCCATGATCCTGTCCATTGTCTCCTCCGGGGGATAAAGGTCATAGCAGTTGAAACTAAAAACATCAAACACCCCGCCGCAGATCTCCAGTATCTCCCGGTTGGGTGCGCCGCCGAACCTCATGCCCAGGTTGAGGTGACCGGGACTGTGTCGCCTGACAGCAGCATCTACTGTTTCGAGAAATATCCTGAAGCTTTCGTATATAAAACCGACCCTCCTCTCAGGAGTGTCGCCCTGCTTAAGATAGATCTCCAGCTCTCTCTTTATTGCCCTGTCATCATCAAGACCGAGTATGATGTCGCAAAGCCTTTCCTCATGACCCAGCCAGGCAGGCTCATTGGCAGTAAAGTAACCGATCAGCCAGGGATTGTCTTTGTAGGGTTCCGTAAACCTTCTTACTGCCTCATCTATTCGCCCGGTAAAACCATCGGCATAGACATCGGCAAGCCCCATAAGCTCCCCCTCGATCCCCAGTCCCCGCAACTGCAGCATAAACGCCTTCCGGTTGCGGTTTATGACCTGTGTGGAGGACCAGTTCCCAATGGTATTGATGCCCCACCTTTCCATGCGTGAAAATATGTTTTCAATCGACTTTTCAAAGTAATCGTCGCCATAGCGGCGATGAAGGTTCCAGGTGCCGAAATTTGCAACACCGGGCCTTCCCGGATCAAATCCCTTCCCTTCCGGGGGAAGCTCGCCATACATATTCCTGCGTTCATTGATCCTAACAGCGTTTCCGCCGCCTCCCGGACTAACGCAGTTAACGGCAACCGACAGGAAAAGATAACCCTCCGGATCGACGAACCACCATCTCCCGTTTATCTGTTCGGTCCTGAAGAATCCGGTGCCCTCGTCTATCCTGGCTTGCCGGTATCCGCCAAATTTTGAATACCCGTAGTCGCCGAAGGGGTTCCCGGCATTGTCTTCTGCATCCCATTCTTCTTTAAGCTGTTGCTCTGAGTATATCTTTCCTTCCCAATCGCCCAGGTTCCACTGCCCGAACTTGTCCATTACAGGAACATCTCCAAGATAAATATCGCCCGGATCTTCAACGTGCAGGGAAACGGACCGGAGCCTGAGCACCTGGTCGCCTATCGGAGCCCTCATCCTTATTCCGATGGAATCGACCCCCCGCAAGGGGCCGCGCTGCCCGCCCAGGTTTATCCAGCCTGTATTGCGTGGCTGATTATACGTACCTGCAAGATCATGCCACGCACCCGGGGGTTCGCGGTAAAACCTCAACGGTATGGCAAGCCTGCTCCAGCCGTTAGCTGTATAGCTCATCACCCTCAGTTCGTTGTAACCGGTTTCGGTTGTAAACCCCACATGAAATCGCTGCGGTGTTGTTATCATAAACTCCAGGACAACATACTCATACCGGTCCCAGTCAGCCGGGAGCCCGGGAGAGATATCCTCCAGGGCGAACATCCTGCCCGACACCTCTTTGCTGCTGTCAAAAACTATTTCAACGTATTCGCTCCTGCAGGATACCATTGCAATAAAGGCTACCAGCAAGATGCAGTACCTCATCATCTTAACATTGGGCAGAAAATCGCCCCTTTCCGAATTTTCCATATAACATAAAGTTTTGATACCTGAGACAGGTCATTTGTCTTCAGGCCGTGGTGGTTCGCTTTTAAGTGAGTTGCTTACGGCCCCGTCGTATAAATATACATCATCATACCAGTAAACATGGCCGTCTATTTCACTGGCCGTAATATAAACTATTTCAGCAGGCACTGTCCTGCTGATGTCTATAATCATATTTTCTCCTCCGGCTGCCTCCTCCTCAAGCCTTTCCAATGTCCATTCCTCATCGTGCCCGAGCAACCATTCAGCCAGCCTCATGGGGTTCTCAACCCTTATACACCCGGAGCTCAGGGTACGCTTTTCGCGGATGAAGAGGCTACGGTCAGGCGTATCATGCATGGTTACAAAGTAGGGGTTCGGGAGCTCGAATTTGATATTTCCCATCTGGTTGTGCTTACCCGGTTCCTGCCTTATGATATAGGGAAATCCGTTATCAAAATCACTGTGCCAGTCAATCGAATCAGGATCAACAACAGAGAAGTCTTCCCTTAGCACTTTCATATTGCGCCTCGCGAGGTAATCTACATCCTGCCTTATTGCCGGCAGTATCTCATCTTCCAGCATCCCGGGAGGGACTATCCAGTAGGGGTTGAGCTCAATCCATTTTATTGCCGATTCAAAAACCGGTGTGGGTCTTTCTTCTGTCCCCACTATTACCCTGAGGCGGAATGCTGTACTGTCTTTTTCCATTGCATGCAGCTCAAAACAGGGAATATTAACCCTTATGGTGCGTTCAGCCAGATCTGCCGGCATCCATCTCCACCTCTCAAGGTTGGCCTCAATTACATCAATTATATGGTAAAGAGGAAGATTTAAAGCAGCAATGGTCTCTTCATCGACAACGCCGTCAGGGAACAGTGAATGACGCCTCTGGAACAGCTCAACCTGCTCCTGCAGCGTCCGGTCAAAAAGCTCTTCATCCTCAATGCCGGCAGCAGGATCGCCCTGCTCTGCAGCAAGCCTGGACCTGAGCCGGGCTATATCAGGATGCCTCATCCCTGTTTCAAGACGATCAACGGAAGAGCTGAAGTGCTCCCAGCCTTCTTTCTCGCCGATCTCCCTGTACCTTTCAAGTGATGATCTCAGGCTGCGGTATTTATTATGAACGGGAAGCAGAGACAAGAGTTTATCCTCAACCTGCACATTTTTCAAGGTGCTGTCGACAAAATGCGGCCAGTATATGACCGCCTCACTTTCCTTCACATCCCACACAGGAAGCAGTGTGCGCCGATCTGTCTTGCCCCCGGCAAAATGAGCAGCAATTGTAAGGAACGCATCAGTAAGGAGGATGTCAAAAATTACGCTGTCAGCAATTTTTGCCTCTTCTGCAAGCACCAGGTCAAGCAAATATTCAAGAGTGCCAAGATGATAATCCTCCGGGTTAAGACCCTCCCTGTAAGAGAATCTTGCAGTATTGATCAGCTGTTCAATATTTTCGAGGTTCTCCCACTTGGCACGAAAAAGGCCTTCTTCCCTTACATAGAGTTGGGTGATAATATCAGGGTTGAATACTGCATTTTCATATAATCCGGCAGTCTCATCCTCAATCTTCTCAAGATAGCTCTCCATGGTTTCCGAGAACTCATAGGAAGTCCGGTCGGGGTTACATCCAGCCAACAGGAAAAGTGCCATGGTCAGGGCCATCCATGACTGGAGTATTTTTTTCCCCACTTTTTCAGTGATTTGAGAAATCCTGATTTGCATCCAACAAGTACTTATCAGTTTCATAAATAACGACCCTACCTCCCCCGGATCACACCCCCTCAACAATGATCATCCGGGTTGTTGCAGCTCTTTGCCGGATATCTCTGGCAAATGAGTATTGGTCAGATCCCCACCATTCTCTTGCCCGGTCAACAGATGGGAACTCCAGAACAACTACCCTCTCAGGATCCCAATCCCCTTCCAGGTTTTCAACCCTCCCTCCGCGGGCAAGGAATTTTCCTCCGTAAGCCTTGACCGCAGCCGGGGTGTGCTTTTTATACTCCTCATACTCACGTGGGTCGGTTATATTGACATCAACAATAACATATGCCGCCATGACTAGCTAATTTTGTATTTAACCGGATTATTAGAATATCAAAAATAAGACCTAATTTTGAGAATATATAATTACCAGGGATAAAAGAATCTGTTTATGGGAAAAGCTATCGTAAAACTTAATATTGCCACCTACGCGTTTGAAGAGTATGTAGTGGAGGTCCCATGCGAGAAGGATGATGTTGAAGAGATTATCATTGCCAGGGCATGGAAGATCCTCAAAGAGCAGGAAGGAGGTTCGCTCCCCTACGGGCACAGGAAGGCAGAAATCCTGAAGCGGACTGACTGAAGGCCTCTGCTTCCTCAGCCTGAGGTCAGTCAGACGAACATCAATTCAAAAATTAATGGGAGATGACCATTAAAGTAAGCCACATCATGACGAAAAGTATTCACCTGCAACTTTAGCATTTGACATTACGTCATTTATTATACTCAGGCAATAATCAGTTGCCTGTTTCTTCAAGCAACCACTCCATAAAATTTCCCAGCCCTTCGCCGGTGCGGCAGGAAAGTTCAAACAGGGGGACAGAGTTGTTTATTTCCCTCAGTGCGGAAAGAAATGAGGAATAATCAAAGTTAGTGTACTGCACCAGGTCGGTTTTATTGAGCACAACGGCCCGGGCTTCCCTGAAAAGCATCGGGTATTTTACCGGTTTGTCATCTCCCTCGGTGGTGCTGACAACCGCCAGCTTGAAGGTCTCGCCAAGGTCAAAATGGGAGGGGCATACCAGGTTGCCGACATTCTCTACAAACATTACGTCGAGATTATCAAGGTCAAACTCCCCCAGGGCGATATCGATGCTGTTGGAATCGAGGTGGCATCCCCCGTCGGTATTGATCAGCAATATCGGTACATCATATTTTTTTATACGCTGTGCATCCCTGTCAGTTGCCACATCGCCTTCTATAACAGCTATACGTATTTTATTGCCGAGTTGGTGACAAATATGCTCAAGCATGCTGGTCTTGCCGGCTCCCGGCGAGCTGATCATATTTATCATGACCACATTGCTGCTTTTCAGCCGTTCCCTGACCCGGCCGGCCATATCCCTGTTACGGTCAAGCACCCTTTTCATTACCTTGATTTCCATAGCTTATTGCTTATTAAAAAATAAATATATACCCTGCTGTTTATATCCCGGCAATCCGGTACCGGACTAACCAATGCCGTTTTAACCATGCAACTGTAACCATGCAGCCCTTACCCGCAGTTATCAACCCCTTCAATGCTTTTTACATACATCTCTTTCCCTTTTATGATTGCGGGATTTGGGTTGCTGCAGCGGGGACAGTTGAAATTTATGTTTTGGGGACTGTAACGATGGCGGCAGCCGGGGCACTCCAGTTCCACCTTTTCGGTTTCGATAGTTAGTCCCGCACCGGATGCCCTGGTCCCCTCCCTTGCTGCCATAAAGGCAAACTCAAAAAGAGAGGGCTTCACCATAAGGTATTCGCCTATCACCACATTTACCTTGTCAATACGGCTAATTCCATTTACCCGGGCCACCTCCCCAACTATCCGCAAAACATCTTCAACCATTGCGATTTCGTGCATATAATCCAGAGCTATAAAGCTTATATTATGTGATTTATACTTTGAATGTTATTCATATCCATCAGCATATTCTCGGCAGTTGTTCGCCTGCAAGGGGATGGACAAGCCTGCTCCCTCCGGCAGTGGTATGCAGCACCACTTCGCCGGGGTGTTCAGCCGTGATCTCACCGATCACTGCAGTCCCGGTCCCATTCGGATGGCTCCTCAGGTAGTCCGCAACACTATCGGCCTCACTCCCGTCTACAACCATAACTACCTTGCCCTCATTGGCAAGATAGAGCGGGTCCATTCCCAGCATGCCGCATGCCGATGCTACCGGCTCGCTGACCGGCACCGCCGGCTCAAAAAGCTCCACCCCAAAATCAATGTCATCTGCAAGCTCGCACAATACAGTGGCCAGCCCTCCTCTTGTCACATCCCTCATCCAGCGAATTCCGCCGAACCTCTCAAGAAGCAGATTTATCATGCCTCCCAGCGAAGCACAGTCCGATTCCGCCGGTGTTGAAAAGTTGAACCCTCCCCGTGCTGCAAGCACTGCTATTGAATGATCTCCAATATAGCCGTTTATGATGAGCATGTCGCCGGCATCAACATTTCTCCCTCTGTGAATATGAAAATGTTTCTGATCCATATATCCGATACCCGTTGTGTTGATGAACAGCTTGTCTGCCTTACCCTTTTCAACCACCTTGGTGTCGCCTGTCACGATCTTCACACCTGCTTTTCCGGCCTCTTCAGCCATCGACTTTACTATTTCGCGAAGAACAGAAAGTTCCAGCCCCTCTTCAAGAATAAAACCGGCACTGATGAAGGCGGGCCTTGCCCCGGTTACTGCAATATCATTCACGGTCCCGCAAATTGCCAGCTTTCCGATATCGCCACCCGGGAAAAAGAGGGGACTGACCACATATGAGTCTGTTGTGAAAACCGGCAGGAGCTTGCTCACAGGCAACACAGCACTGTCGGCCATCCCGCCCGGGAAGGGCTGCCCGAAATATGACAGGAACACCTCTTCAATCAGGCTTTTCATCATCTCTCCGCCACTTCCGTGGCCAGGCAGGATCCGTGTTGGAACATCAGGCATGGTTACTGTATTTATAGTTGACATTACAAGCTCCTTCGGCCGAGACCATGCAGGCACCGGCAGGGCTTACCGGCGTGCACAGCCTGCCGAACAGCGGGCAGTCTGTGGGGGACTTCATGCCCCTGAGTATCTCACCGCAAATGCAGTCACCCGTTTCATCGCTGTCATCCGCGAAAGCGGGAAAAACAATTCTTGCATCATGCTTTTCAAATTCTCCCCCCGGCTGCAGTCCGCTCCCCGGAATAACCCCGAACCCACGCCACCACTCATCCGACTCCCTGAAGACCCGCTTCATCAGTGCAAGAGCTGTCGGGTTTCCTTCAGGCCTGACTGCCCGGCCATACTGTATCTCAACCCTGGGCTCACCCTGGTTTACCTGTCGCACCAGCATCAGGACGGACAAAAGGATATCTGCCGGCTCAAACCCTGAAATAACACATCCCACATTGTAATCACACGGCAGAAATTCGTAGATAGCGCTACCGGTTATGGTGCTTACATGGCCGGGACAGATAAAGCCGGTCACCCTTGTCCCCCCCTCAACCACCGCTTTCATGGCAGGGGGCATGACCTTGTGAGCGGAAAGTATGAAAAAATTGCCGGCTCTTCGCCTCACAGCCTCTGTAAGTCCGGCTGCACTGCCCGGGGCGGTTGTCTCAAAGCCTGTTGCAAGAAAAACAACCCTTTTGTCCGGTCTGTCAATCGCCAGTTGCACAGCCTCATTCACAGAATATACAACCACAACTGAGCCGCCGGCGGCCTTCTCTTTCTCAAGTGTGGTGAGGCTGCCGGGAACCCGCAGCATATCGCCGAAAGTGGCCGCAATAACATCAGGTATTGCCGATAATGCAACTGCCTGATCTATGTATGATACAGAGGTGACGCATACCGGGCATCCCGGACCGGACAGGAGCGTTATACAGGAGGGAAGCAGCTTATCCAGTCCGTTTGCCCTTATGGCATGGGTGTGTCCGCCGCAAACTTCCATGAACAGGTATTCGCCATTAGCTTCAAGCCTTATCTGAGCCGCAAGGCCCGATACTCTTTCCGGAGCGCTGAAGCCACCGTATATAACCCTGTCTGTTACCGTTCTGATCATGTAACCAGTCGTTTTAGGATTTTCTCATCTCATCGATCAGTTTCAGTGTTTCTTCTGCCTTTTGCCGGTCTAGCTTCTGGATTGCAAATCCGGCGTGCAAAAGGACATAGTCGCCCACCATGGCATCATCAAGCAGTTGAAGTCCCGCACGGTAACGGTTCCCCCCGAAGCTGACCATGGCATATTCACCCTCGATTGATTCGATCTTTGCAGGAATGCTCAAACACATGGCTATTATCTTTTACTGGCTGCAATTGCAAGCTGGCCAAGCGACACCCCCCCGTCATTCACCGGCACCTTTCTGTTGGTTAGCGCAGTCAGGTTCTGCTGTCGCAACAGCTGCACAACCCTGTTCAATAAATATGAATTCTGGAACACTCCGCCGGTAATTACGATAATTCCTGTACCGGTAATCCTGTTCATTCTCTTAACCGTTTTACAAATATGATCTGCCAGTCCGTTATGAAACCTCGCCGAAATCAGTCCGTTACCAACACCGGCGGCAATATCGTCCATCACCCGGGCTATCACATCAAGGGAACCGGATGAGAAATCATAACCCTCATCAATGCTTTTGAGACAGATACTCTCAAGAAGCATCGGGCCCTCACCGTCATAACCTGCCTCAAAGCAAAGCCCGGTGAGCGCCGCAACTGCATCAAACAACCGGCCTGCGCCGCTGCTCAGGGGCGAATTTATATTGCCGGTGATCATCTTTTCGACCGTCTCAACCTTTTCGCTGCCGACCGATGATAATAATCCGGCTTTCCACGCCCCGATGTTCTTGTGCCCGGCTCCGTGAAGGGATGCAAGAGCTGTCCTCCAGGGTTCCTTTACCGCGGCATCGCCGCCCGGCAGGGGCAACCAGCCCAGGTGCCCATGCCGTTCATAACCTGAATAGTCGCATATCATGAACTCGCTTCCCCATATATTGCCGTCATCGCCGTAGCCGGTCCCGTCCATACATACCCCGGATACAGCAGTGGTTATTCCGTGTTCTGCCATGCATGATGCTATGTGGGCATGATGATGCTGCACCCTTACCGGCTCCATTCCCTTACCGCGGGCAAGTCGTCCGGCAAACCGTGAGGAATGATAACCGGGGTGCAGGTCGCATGCAATTTGTTGGGGACTGAACCCGAAGAGGCCGGCGAATTTTCCGTAGTTGTTCTTGAAACGGCAGAATGCCTTCCAGTTTTCAAGGTCGCCGTTATGCTGGCTCAGGACAACGCTGCTCCCCATGCCCATGGCAAAGGTATTTTTCAGGTCGCTGCCCGCGGCAAAGATACCGTCGGCGTCGAAGGGAAGTGTTATCATTTCGGGCACATATCCCCTGGCTCTCCTTAATATCTGGATACCTCCACCGGCAACTTTGCAGACAGAATCGTCTGCCGGGTTTATTATTTCACGGTTGTAGGATACCAATGCACCTGAACTGCCTCCGTACAACACTGCAGCGTCATCATCAACTGCCGTGAGGGGATCGCCCGATTTGTTGGCGCTGGTAAACACAAGGGCGGGCGGCGAACCTGACTCAAAAAGCATATGATGAAACGGCATGTATGGCAGGATGGCGCCCACACTGTCCAGGCCGCAGTTAACAAGCGATGATATCTGACCTGCCTCACCGGCAGGATATCCTGCTCCGCTTTCCGGTTCAGTTTCCAGCAGTTCATTGCTGCCTCCTTCCCGGTTCTTCGCTGTTCTCTGCTGCAGGACAACCACAGGCCTTTTTTGCGAGGTCAGAGCCATCTCTTCCATATTGCTTACCTTGCAGAAGCGCTTCACAGAGGCAATATCACCGAACATAACGGCAAAAGGCTTACGGTCACGACCCTTCAGCTCCCTCAGGCGGGCAACTGCTTCATTGCCGGCTGCATCGCAAATCAGGTTAAATCCACCGGTACCCTTAACCGCCAGGATCCCTCCGGCAGCAATTATCGCGGCCAGCTTCCGAAAATCAACCTCTGAAGAAATACCTGCGGCAGTCATGGTGTAACGCGGACCGCAACTGTTGCAGCCAACCGGCTGTGCATGGAACCTCCTGTTGCCGGGATCATTGTACTCTTCGCTGCAGCGGCAACATATCGGAAAACTGCTCATTGAGGTGTTTATCCTGTCGTAAGGCAGCTTCCTTATGATGGTGAAACGGGGACCGCACTCCGTGCAGTTGACCAGAAGATACCCCCTCCTGTGAGGCTGTTTTTTCATATCCTCCAGGCATTGACTGCAAACCGGCAGATCGGGACTGATACCCGTTATGCGGCCGGAGAGGGGTACACTCTCCCTGATGCTGAACCCTTTATGCCCTGAGGATCTGGCAGGGCTCTTTTCAATATGCACAACCAATGATGCCGGAGGCGCTCTTTTGCCGATAAGGTCAATAAAATTCTCTATCTGCTCCCCTCTCCCTTCTGCATGTATAACAACCCCGTCATTACGGTTCGCCACCCAACCCCTCACACCCAGCGTGGCAGCAAGCCGGTAGATGAAAGGGCGGAAGCCAACTCCCTGGACGGTTCCGTCAATCCTGAGTCTTACTGCCCTTATTGCCGTTGATGTTGATGCAGTTATCATGCTTTCTGCTTAATCCCTGTATGATACATCAGCCTTTCAAGCTCAACCATTACATTTATATTGTTAACCAGCACATGCCCGGGTACCTTGAGCAATACCGGCGCGAAG
>SLRB01000060.1 GCA_007131165.1 Bacteroidales bacterium
ACCATACCGGGAAGTATGTCCCGGCCTCTGATCTCAGGGTTCAATATATAAGAGTCGCGGTCGGGGGCATCAAGATTGCCGTAGCTTCCCACATCATGAACATGAAGCCCGATATAGTGATTGTTACGGTATTGGATGTAGAAACGCTTCTGCCACCATGAAGTCGTATCAGTTATCAGTCCCCTCTCATAAAGGCCGCGGACAATAATCTCTGTTGCCTTGTGGTGGCAGTCCAGTATCTTGAATCCAGGCTTCATTTTTTTGATCGCTTCCTCCTGTGCCTCAAGGACCAGCTCATACAGGTCTCTCTGTTTATCACTGAATCTGCCATTCACCGGGATGGTCCTTGTAACATCGGCCACGTAACCGCGGCATGAAGCACCCACATCCATCAGGAGGAGATCACCATCTTCCATTCTCCGGTCATTGAAGGGATAATGAAGTATGGCCGCATTAGGGCCTGAGCCCACAATGGTATTGAACCCCGGGGTAAGACCGTTCTTCATAAAAACATACTCTATCTCGGCCTTCACATCATACTCTTTCTGTCCCGGAGCAACGGTTTGCATTGCCCTCCTGTGGGCCAGGCCGGTTACCGCGATGGCCTTTTTGAGCTGCGAAATCTCCCAGTCGTCCTTTACAACACGCATTTCATGGACTATGTTTTCGATGTCAGAATGCAATGTCCCCGGGAAAACTGTACTCTTCCCGGTAATGCTTTCGATTCTTTCGCGAAGGTTTCTGTCATCACCGTGCAGGGAAACCGAATTTTTCCGTGTAATCACGTCTGCAAATATCTCACTGAACTTAGCTACCGGGTATGCCTCATCAGCCCCGTAACGCTCTATTGCTCCTTCAAGGCCGGGCCTCGGGCCATCCCACAGGGTTGACATTGGCTCCCTCGGCAGAACAAAAAGGGTAAAAGGGTTTGCCGATGAGGGGTCAATCAGGGCAATGGCCTGCCTTTCTCCTGTGTAACCGGTAAGATAGATAAAATCGTTCCCGGTGGCGGCAGATATTACTGCTATCTCTCCTTTGATCTTTTCAGCCAGTCGTTTGCGCCTTGCCCTGAACACCTCCGGATCAATACCGGGTGAATCGCCATCATAGATAAACTCTGCGGGTAGGATGCAGGCATGTTTTTCTGCCTGCATCCCGGCTGTTTGATTTTTAATATTACCTGTTGCCATTGTAAGCACCGCGATAGCGCCTATCAGGAATGTTCTTTGCATGTATTTATAATTTCGGTTCCCATCCCGGTTCGTACTCGCGGCTCCACAGCTTCAGGGCATCCCGGTCAAGAGCCTGCCCGTTATTGCAGTTTACGTCAAACCCCTTTCCTATTCTTGTTGCTATGTTTGCCAGGTGGCCGAGAAGTGTACTTTTAACTCCCTCGTCGATTGGCGATTTTGGTGCCTCGGTTCCCCTGATCGAGTTAAAGAAGTTGACCACGTGCATGGTCGATATATTTCCTCCACCTCCAAGGGCGGTTCCTCCTTCATCATCGCCGGTACTCCTCTCTCTTACAAGGCTTCCCCTGCGGTCGAAAAGTTTATATCCGGCACGGTCCACAAAGACCGACCCGTCTGAACCGAAGATTATTGTTCCCCTGCCGCCCCCGTAAGTATTATGGGCATTGCGGCTCTTACCGTCCCACTTAATGATCTTGTTGCCAGGGAACCACCATGTTGCATCCATTGTATCATACATGGTCCAGCCGTCATCAGGAAAATGGAACTTACCTGCTGCTACTTCAACTCTTTCGGGAAAATCAACCTGCAGCGCCCACCGGGCTATATCCAGCTCATGCACGGCGTTATTGCCAGTTTCGGCTGTGCCCCATGTCCAGCCGTACCAGTGCCAGTTGTAGTTCCATGTATCGTGCATGTAATCCTGTCTTGGAGCCGGTCCCTGGAACAGATCCCAGTCAAGTCCCTCCGGTGGCGGGGCCTTTACGGGTACCGGCACTGGACCCCTCGCGTTGCTGTAAAAGGCGATGGCCTTGTATGGCACACCAATTGCTCCGTTATGAATTTCATTGACAATCTCTATAGATTGGTGGGATGATCTTTGCTGGTTTCCCATCTGGATCACCTTACCGTACTTTTTCTGGAATTCGATCATCAGTTCACCTTCGCGTGGATTGTGGCTGCATGGCTTTTCAACGTATACATGTTTCCCTGCCTGTACGGCATAGCATGTACCCGGCCCGTGCCAGTGATCTGGTGTTCCATCGATAATAGCGTCAACCCGGTTGTCGTCGTAGATCCTCCGCACATCAACCTCAAGTGCGGGAGTGTAGTCAATGGCGTCTGCAAACCTGCTGGCAGCATTCTGGCGTTGTTTTTCCATGACATCGCAAAGATAGAGCAGCTGAACGTTGCTCTCCTTAAGGGCAATTGGTTCGATAAATGCTCCCAGTCTTCTTCCGAGCCCGACCAAAGCTACATTTAGCCTGTCGTTGGCACCTTTTATCCGGCTGTAGCTGGCGGCACTCATGCCCATGCCTCCGATTGTCATACCTGCAACTCCAAAAGCGGATTTTTTGATAAATGATCTTCTTGAATTATTCATGATTATAGGGTTTTGTGTTAATATAACATTTTTTTATATGGTCTGGATCATAATAAAGACTCCGAATCAATTAGTCTGTTTTTGCCGCTGCGGAACAGGGCATAGTTGAAGCCGGGCTGTATGCTGTAAGCACCGGTCTGACCCTTTTTGTTAACGGCAAGGTAACCAACCTGGTGGTCACGGTAATCCGGGATCTTGTGCGTAAACCTTTCTACTGCTTCTTCTACTGCCTCCTGCGGTGTACGGCCGTTACGCATAAGTTCAACAACCAGGAAGGTGCCGAGAGTTTTCATTACCAGCTCACCCGTGCCCGTAGCAACAGCCCCGCCAACGTCGTTATCGCAAAACATTCCTGCGCCGATAATGGGCGAATCGCCTACCCGGCCATGTATTTTATAAGCCAGCCCACTTGTGGTGCAGGCTCCTGATATATTACCATTAAGGTCGATGGCGATCATCCCGATCGTATCATGGTTTTCAATATTGATAACCGGGTTGTATTCAGCGGTCTCAAGCCATTCCTTCCACTCTTTGCGTGCCCTTTCGGTAAGCAGATTCTCTTTTTTGAACCCCTTCTCAAGCGCGAACTGGAGAGCGCCCTCTCCGGCCAGCATAACATGAGGCGTTTCTTCCATTACCTTTCGCGCTACCGATATGGGGTGCATAATATGTTTCAGTGCGCATACTGAACCACAATCGCCGGTCTCGTCCATTATGCATGCATCGAGGGTAACATTCCCTTCACGGTCAGGCCTTCCTCCATATCCAACGCTCATATCATCAGGGTCGGCCTCGACCACCCTTACTCCCGCTTCAACAGCGTCAAGAGCCCTGCGCCCGGCCATTATCTCCTTCATCGCGACCTCGTTGGCCTGTATACCATTTTTCCAGGTAGAAACAACTACCGGCAGTCCTCCCTCACCTCCATTACCAGCTATTCTGGCATTCAGGGGCGAAGTAGGTGCAGCTCCTGAAACGGCCAGCAAACCGGCTGTTGCCAGTCCGCCTTTACGGAGAAAGTCACGGCGGCTGTTGACGGTATTTTTACCCGACCCGGGAAGGTAAGGACGGTTGTTGACATCATTATTGCCCGATCCGGCAAATTCACGATGGCTGTTGATTGTATCTTTGTACGACCCGGGAAAGTCGGGTCGGTTGTTTGTAATCTTTTCAGCTGGTCTCTTTGCGCTTAGCTTTCTAAAGGTTTCGTTTCTATCATCCTGTGAGCCCATAAATTGTAAAAAATCTTTTAGCCCGCAAGATACTAAAAAATGAACATTCTCCAATCAGGCCTGTCATCATGCTCATAATCAAACCAATTAAGTATAATCGAGATTTACCCTGATAAACACTATTTCGGGCCTGCTGCCCAGCCTCATGGGAGGCCCCCAGGTGCCTATGCCGTTAGATACATATACCTTCATTCCATCAACTACGCCAAATCCCCTGCTTAACTCGTAAACCATCCTGGTTATCAGGTTGAACGGCCATAGCTGTCCGTGGTGTGTATGCCCGGCAACAAACAGGTCAACCCCGGCGGCGGCGGCTTTCCCGAGATTGAAAGGCTGGTGGTCCATCAGTATCACCGGTAAACCGTTATCTGTACCCTTCAGTATCTCTTCAAGGCTTTTCCTGTTTTGCCCGGAGAACCTGTTTATGGTAATATCTTCGCGTCCCGCCAGGTAGAAGCTGTTGTTTATTTTTATTGCGCTGTCGCGGATGAGTTCTATGCCATGACTGGTAAGATATTTTGCTGCTTTATCGATGCCGCCGATATACTCGTGGTTGCCGGTAACACCGTATACCCCGAGGGGGGCGTAAAGATTCTCAATAGCTTTGCCCAGATCGCGGTATATCACCGGTCCCACATCCTCATCAAGAATATCTCCTGCCAGGAGGATTATATCGGGATTAAGGGAGTTAATCCTTTTAACTATACGGGTTATATGGTTTTTTGGCGTAAGGCTTCCGAGGTGCACATCTGAAACAAGGGCAATATTCACACTCTCCATACGGTCGCTTCCGGCTCCGGTACCGGGATTATCTCCCGTTACAGGATCATCAGCTATATTATGGCCTGTAGCAGCAAGCGGGGGGGAGTTCCCTTCAGCCTGCGCCACCCTGCTTGATGAAAGGGAGATGTCGACTTTGTTAACTTTAATGAACCGGGTGTTGATATGTGCAGCAAGAGTAATGAACAGCACCGTTATAGTAACACCATAAAAGAGTACCAGTCTTGTTTTTTCGATATTGTTGAGCCACGCTGAGGGAATTAGGGGTATGCCCAGGTTTACAAGACGAAGGAAGTCCACCGTAACCAGTAACAGCACAAAATAGACCATTGCCCCGAGCCAGAATGAGCCTGTCCACACCAGGAAGCTTACAGGGGGGCCGAGCCAGAAACGTTCAAGTATACGCCCGGCAATGTAGGTAACCGAAAGGAACAGGAAAAGTCCAAGATAAATGCTCCTGCCCCGCGATCCGGAAGGAAGAGCCTGCCAGCCGCGGATAAAAATATAGTAGTTGATCAGCACATAAAGTGTGAGTACAATTGTATAGAATATTATGAAACTGATGGTGCGCATTCTGTTTTTATTATCTGTTCGGATTTTCTGTTTGCGTGGCCAAAACTTTTATAGGCCTTAAAGTTTAAATTCTTCTGGTAAGATAAACAAAAAATCCGGTTAAAAGTTTTACCGGGCGGATGCAGCTGAGATTGCTTCGCGGACTGCTTTTGCCGGTGTGCTCTTGTTTTTAACATTCTTTTGCATTATTTTGTGGTCGCGGCCTGGGTAAATCAATTATTTTTATCCAGGAAATGCCTGATGTCT
>SLRB01000068.1 GCA_007131165.1 Bacteroidales bacterium
AAGCGTTTTGAGATAACCGGGCCGGTTGAAGAGGTGCCCTACCTGAAAGCTCAGGTGAGGGGACTTGAGGATATTGTTCCCAAAAAGAAAGGCAACCAGTTTCAGGCTCTTATTGGCTCACTTAAAGACCTGTCATTAAAGATAATAACACTTTCAACAAATATACCTCCTGAAGCATCATTTGCAGTAAAAAATATTGAAAGCTCTACTTTCCTTGTAAACTTCATATGTTCAAACTCTGACGTCGACATTACAGCCAAGCAGAAGTTGCTGGAAACCGATGAGATATACAAGCGTGCCGAAATGCTGCTGGAACATCTTACAAGGGAAGTACAGATGCTGGAACTTAAAAAGGATATCCAGTCGAAGGTTAAAACTGAGCTTGACCAGCAGCAGAGGGAATATTTTCTGCAGCAGCAGATGAAGACTATCCAGAATGAGCTGGGCGGCAACCCCATGGAGAAAGAGATTGCCGAAATGCGTGACCGGGCCTCAAAAAAGAAATGGTCCAGGGAGGTTGGAGAGGCTTTTGAAAAGGAACTGGCGAAACTTCAGCGTCTTAATCCGGCATCGGGCGAGTATTCGGTACAGGTGAACTATGTACATCTGCTTCTCGAACTACCGTGGGGTGAGTACACTAAAGATAACTTTGACCTTAAGCGGGCCCAAAGGGTTCTTGACCGGGATCATAGCGGACTGGAAAGTGTGAAGGACCGGATTCTCGAGCACCTTGCGGTACTGAAATTAAAGGGTGACATGAAGTCACCCATTATTTGCCTGGTAGGTCCCCCCGGTGTGGGGAAGACATCACTCGGGAGATCAGTTGCCGGTGCAATAGGCAGGAAATTCGTAAGGATGTCTCTTGGCGGCCTGCACGATGAGTCTGAGATAAGAGGGCACAGGAAAACCTATATAGGCGCAATGCCGGGCCGGATCTTGCAGAATATTAAAAAGGCGAAATCATCAAATCCCGTATTTATTCTTGATGAGATAGACAAGGTTGGACGTGATGTACATGGAGACCCGGCATCTGCACTCCTTGAAGTCCTTGATCCCGAGCAGAACTATGCCTTTCACGATAACTACCTTGAGCTTGACTATGACCTTTCAAGAGTCTTGTTCATTGCAACCGCAAACACCGTGAATACCATACATCCGGCGCTGAGAGACCGCATGGAGATAATCAATGTTAACGGTTACATTGTTGAGGAAAAGGTTGAGATAGCCCGCCGTCACCTTGTGCCGAAACAGCTCGCAAACCATGGCATGGACAGTAAAGCGCTTTTCTTTCCGAAAAAAGTGGTTGAGGTGATTGTTGAAAACCATACCAGGGAATCAGGTGTAAGGGAGCTGGATAAGAAGATAGCAAAGATAGTGAGGGGAATTGCCAAAAAGATAGCATTTGGCGAGGAGCACGGGAGAAAACTGACCGTGGAGCTTGTTCGCGAAATACTCGGCCCTCCGGAATACAGCAAGGATTTTTACCAGGGGAATGATTTTGCCGGTGTTGTAACCGGACTGGCGGTAACTCCGACCGGGGGTGAGATACTTTTTGTCGAGACGAGCCTCAGTAAGGGCAAGGGCAGTTTGACCATCACCGGGAACCTTGGTGCAGTGATGAAGGAATCTGCCCAGCTTGCACATGAATACCTGAAATCCCACGCGGGATACCTGGGAGTGGATCCGGAAATATTTGAAAAGACCAATGTACATATTCATGTGCCTGAAGGAGCTATACCCAAAGATGGCCCCTCTGCAGGGATAACAATGGTCACGTCAATGGCGTCAGCCTATACGCAAAGAAAAGTGAAAAAAGCCACTGCAATGACCGGTGAGATAACATTGCGGGGCAGGGTGCTGCCTGTTGGCGGGATAAAGGAGAAGATCCTGGCTGCAAGGAGAGCCAATATTACCGATGTCATCCTTTCGGAGGATAACAGGAAAGACATGGAAAAGATAAAGGAGGTATACCTGAAAGGTATCAGATTCCATTACGTCAGGAATATTATCGATGTACTGGATATTTCCCTGCTGAAGGTGAAAGTAAAGGAACCTGCCTATATGACCGGAGTTTGATAAAGAGGGAATTCAGCTGATATTCATTTTCACGTCTGAGCAATTTCAGGATTATAAACAGCCACCACAGGAATGGATAATCTGGTTTTCTGGGGGATAATAATAGTTATTTCAGGAGCAGTGCTTCTGGCAAGGGTTATTTTCAACCTTGAGTTTCCGGCCATCAGGATAATTGCCGGTTTGTTCCTTATACTGGCAGGGATTATGATGCTGCTTGGTGACGGCTTACCCTGGCCATTCAAAAAGGCAGAAAATGAAATATTCTTCAGGTCACAGACCATCCGCTCCGGCGATGAACCCCTGCCTGACCTTCAGATAGCATTTTCAACAGTTGTGTTACATATTGACAGGGTTGAACAACCGGAAAGCAGGGAGGAGATAAGTATCAACAACCTGTTTTCAGGCAGCACCATATACCTGCCCTGTGATGTTCCGCTGTCAATAACTGTTGATGCTGTTTTTGCAGGTGTAAAGATGCCTGGTACCAATACCCCGTTATTTGGCCGCGGCATGTTCACTTCCGATAATTTTGACCCTGACAGGCCCCATCTGGCCATAAGAGCAAATTGTGTTTTCGGCAGCGTCACATTTATGTACAGGCACTGAGACGGGAATTCTGTCTGCAGCCTCATAAATTTTGACAGGTACTGTTTAGGTTTTATCCATCTTTAATATACTTTTGCATTCAGGGGAGCTGATACCCCATGCTCATTTTTAGGAGAATAAAACTAATATAATGCAAAATACAGCGATTTTCCCGGGGTCGTTCGACCCATTTACCGTAGGTCATGAATCTATAGTCAAACGCGGCCTTTCCCTTTTTGATAAGATAATAATCTCTGTTGGTTATAATTCAAGCAAAAAGGGTTATTTCCCTCTTGAGAAAAGGCTTGAATGGATCGGTAATGTTTTTGAAAGTGAGCCCCGGGTGGAGGTTGCCTGGTTCAGCGGCCTGACGGTCGATTTCTGCAGGGAGAAGAACGCACGTTTCATTCTCAGGGGGTTGCGAACCGCCGCCGATTTTGAATTTGAAAGAGCCATAGCGCAGGTAAACAAAGCCATGGACGACACTATAGAATCTGTTTTTCTGCTTACAATACCTGAGCATACACCTGTAAACTCAACCATTGTGCGTGACATAATAAAGCATGGGGGGGATGCCTCCAGGTTTGTCCCCAAAGGAGTTAACACCGGCGATTACAAACCCTGAAGTTATCTGTTATGAGAAGTTATTTGCCGGCTGTATTGCTTGTCCTGACTACTTTTGTAGCCGCTAATGCCGGCATTCCTGCCGGGAAGGCAGTAATCAGCGGACATGCACCGGGATACGAGGGGCGGGAACTGGTATTCAATTATTACAGCGACCTGATAACCTATACAGAGGTTGAGTTTCTCCGTGCAGCGGTCGACAGTGCAGGCGAGTTCTCTGCTGTAACGCCCGAAATTAGCGAACCTGTTTATATTTTCTCCTTTTCCGATGCTCATTATCTTTATTTACATGTTGAGCCCGGCATGGAGTACAGGGTTGTCCTGCCCGGGTACGAACCCCGGAGCAGGAGGGATGCCCTGAACCCTTATTATGAAGGTATACCCACCCATATAGCAGTCGTCAATCATGATGACAACGAGCTCAATGCCCTTATAAGGGACTTTGACGAATTTTATGAGGCCCTTTTCGGGGAAGTGTTCGCGAAGCTTTCGTCGCAGAGAGACAGCGACCTGCTCGACTCTGTCAGGGTTGTTGCTGAGAGCCGGTTTGAAGGATCCGGCCATGAATGGTTTGATGATTACCGCAGGTACAAAATGGCGTTTTTCAAGATAATGTCAAGGATGGAAACTGCAAGAAGCATATCCGACGCCTATTTCAGGGATAGCCCCGTGTTGTGCGGGAATATTGCCTATATGGAACTGTTCAACCAGGTATACAACAATTACTTCCTGTTTTTCGGGAGGACTGCGCGAGGGAGCAGTATATTTGAAGATATCAACCGTTACGCCAGCCTTTCAAGGCTTAGAAGTACACTTGAGTCGGATATGGTGCTGGGGGCAGACAGGTTACTGGAGCTGGTTATACTCAAGGGCCTTCATGATTCATTTTATGGATCGGACTTTTCAAGGTCGGCGCTGCTCAGGGTTCTCGATTCTTTTGAATCAAGCACCGACTTTCCAGGACATGCCGAAATTGCCGGTAATATAAGGGAGAAAACCACACGGCTGATGACCGGATTTCATCCACCTCATTTCGAGCTTAAAAACAGTGATGGAGAGATAACAGACCTGTCAGCCTACAAGGGGGAGTTTGTTTACCTGAACTTTTGCACTGCCGTTAGTTACAGCTGCCTTTCTGAGTATGACCTCATGCAGCGGCTGGATAAGCTTTACGGCGAGCATCTCAGGATTGTCACCATATTTATCGGTGAGAGTTTTGAGGCAATGGATAGATTTCTGCAGACGAATGACTATAACTGGGATTTCCTTTTCTACGGCAACCAGCCATCTGTTCTGAGAGACTACGACATACGCGTATTTCCCACTTATTACTTCATTGACCGTGATGGTAAACTGCTTATGTCGCCGGCGCCCCGGCCCTCGGAGGACTTTGAAAGGTACCTGGTCAGGACGCTGAGAAGGGAAGGTGTAATCAGATAATACCTGCTTCGGACAGGAGGTCGATGGTTGAGGGATAGGTGTTTTTCGTGATGAGCCTCAAATCCTTTTCCTTTGCCCACATGATGTTTGTGATGAACTCTTCGGCCTGTGGCTCCGGTTTTTCATTGCCTGAATAGAGCATCCTGAACCACCGGGTTTTCTTAAGATGGGGAATTGCTTTTTCAAAATAGGTGTGATAGGTTGGAGTTAGTTCAGACTCTATGGTCAGTCCGTGAATCCCGCATTCCTCCTCAACTTCCCTCACTGCCGTCTCCTGTGGTGTTTCATTGCCGTCGGACTTGCCTTTCGGGAGGTCCCATTTGTCGAAACGGTTGATAAAAAGAAGCTCATTCTTTTCGTTCCGCACCAGTCCTCCTGCAGCTTCAACATACCTGAAGCAAGACCTGAATTCATTCATCAGAAGTTCTATGTCGGGATAACAGACAAAAAGCTGTGAGATTTTTTTGAGGGCAAGGAATACGAGCAGCAGCTCTTTCAGCTCTTCTTTGTCACGGTATTTGTAGAAAAGACCTTGGTTTTCCTCAAAGCTTTTCAAATAATCCGGTGTAAGAAATACAATTCGTTCGTTAAAAAAAACTTTATACATTTTTAATATAAAAGGCATAAATTCTGCCTGGGTGATAAGATGCAAAATTTATGGTAACATACCAGT
>SLRB01000279.1 GCA_007131165.1 Bacteroidales bacterium
CACACCATAACAGTATTACCGCTGATAACCGCAAACACAATAGCCGACGACCAGACCATATGCTACCTTGATGCCCCCGGGCTTTTTAACGGCAGCGATCCCGGCGGCGGAGACGGCTCCTACAGTTACATCTGGGAGTTTTCTTCACACGGGGGCCTGTGGGAAACTGCAGAGGGAGAACATAACACCCCCAATTACCAGTCCCCTCCCCTCTCAGACACCACCCACTTCAGAAGAGTTGTTGTAAGTGGTATAAATAATGCCTGCAAGGATACATCGAACAGGGTAACTGTTGTCTTCCACCCTCTTGCGTTTGGATCAGTAGATACCACAACCGACACAATTTGCATTGGCGAACAAAGTTTACTAACCTTCAGCCTGAGCGGAGAAGGGCCATGGGACATGGTTTTTACAGATGATTTTGAAAATTATTCTGTTAATGGAATTAATTCAACCAAACATACTGTTGCGGTATCGCCGGAAACCAATGATTCGACAACCTATACATATACCATCGCCGCTCTGACCGACCGTTTTGGCTGTTCGGTGCCGGCCAAGCATATAACCGGTTCGGCCGGTATCAGGGTATATGCATATCCCGATCCTGATCCGGGAACAGGGGGAGAGGTTTGCGGCCCCATATTCAGGCTTAATGCCACGGCAGGACTTGGGCACGGTATGTGGGAAACACCGGCCCCGGCAACATTCAGCCCTGACAGGGCAAGCCCCGGTGCCACGGTCACGGTCGATGAATTTGGCACCTACAAAATGACATGGACAGAGACCAACTGGCAATGTATGGCAAGCAAAGATATCGCGGTCACATTCTATGAACAGCCCCTGGATGTTTATGCAGGCGAAGACCAGCACCTGCATTACCTTTTTGAGACTTACCTTGAGGCAGAACTGCCCCTTTCCATGCCTGAAGCATATGGCACATGGGAAGTCACTGAAGGTACGGGAAGAATAGTTTTTGCCGATGATCCCTATTCGGAGGTCACAGGCATGAGCTTCGGCGAAAACGTGTTCCGCTGGACCATATATAACGGTGTATGTGAACCCGTATCTGACTTTGTAACAGTATATATAAGAGATCTTGACACACCCACGGGCTTTTCTCCCAATAACAGCGGGTACAATGACACCTTCGTTATAAAAGGGCTGGAAAACTCAACCGTGAATGAACTTACTATATTCAACAGGCAGGGTAATGTTGTTTTCAGGACAGTCAATTACATGAACGACTGGGATGGAAGGAACCAAAACGGCACACCACTGCCGGAAGACACTTATTATTACATCCTGAGCGTCGATAACACCTATTCGTACAAAGGCTTCATCGTACTCAGACGATAAATTTTTTTATATTTGAAAAGACTATTCTTCATATTGATTTGTTTACTGACAGGAAGCGGACTTAACTCGCAACAACTGTTCCCTGTTTACAGCCAGTATATGCTGAACGGGCTGGCACTGAACCCTGCCTATGCAGGAAGCCGTGACGTTTTCAATATTACACTGGGCTACAGGAACCAGTGGGTTGGATTTGACGGTGCCCCGGTATCGCAAACACTCAGTATGCACACACCGATGAGGAATGAGAATGTAGCACTGGGCATCTTTCTAAACAATGAGCAGATTGATATAAGGAACAACACCAGCCTTTATATAAACTATGCTTACCGCATACCGCTTACGAAGGGGCGACTTGCACTGGGACTAAAGGCCGGAGGTATAAACCGTAATGCAGACTGGACAAAGATATCGTTGAGCGATCCGGGTGATATCGTCTTTAATGAACCGGCCACACGCGACCTTTTGCCCAATTTCGGGTTTGGCATCTATTACTACACCGACAGGTTGTTTCTTGGCGCTTCAGTCCCCTATTTCATGAGTGACAGCACAAGGAACGGCAAGGCTGTAATCTACCATGATTTTAGCAACTATAATTTTTTATTGACCGGAGGTGCAGTGATCGGACAGGGCGACTTTAAAGTCAAACCCAGCTTTCTTGTCAAGTACAACCAAAAAAATCCTGTACAGGTTGATGCAAACCTGTCGTTTATCCTGGGAGACCTTATCTGGATAGGTGCATCCTACAGGATTGAGGATGCACTGATAGGATTGGTCAAGGTGCAGATCAATGACCGGTTGAGATTGGGTTATACTTATGACTACTCGCTGGGAAAGCTCAGCAACTATCACAGCGGTTCGCACGAGATAGCGCTTATTTATGATTTCAGGTTCAGGGTAAGTGCAGTTAATCCACGTTATTTTTAAAATGAAGGCACTAATCCTCATATTGGCAGTTATTACCGGCATCACTACAAAAGCAGGTGCACAGCAGGGTGAATTCTATGAAATCTCCCGCCTTCCATTTACAACCGACAAGTTTAACGAGTTTGCTCCGGCTTTTTATGGCGACGGTCTTGTTTTTATTACAAACAGGCGGATGGATTTTATAATTACCCGTACAACCGATGATGGAGAAACCCTTTTCAATATATTTTACTCAGCAAGGAAAGAGGCCGGCGAATGGCATAATCCGGGACTACTGGACAAGGACCTCAGGAGCAATTATCACGATGGCCCGGTCAGCTTTTCTCCTGACGGATCCAGGATATATTTCACCAGGAATGTGCCGGGCGGAGGAAGAGAACCTTCCAGGCTGGGTATTTTCATTGCCGATTACTCCGGTGGAGAGTGGACCAACATCAGGCCTTTCCCTTACAACAGCAACCAATACAACCTGGCTCACCCGTCTGTCAGCAAAGACGGGAACACACTCTATTTTGCCAGCGATATGCCGGGAGGATTTGGTGGAATGGACATCTACTCTTCGACGTTACAGGCCCGGAGCTGGTCGGCCCCGGTAAACCTGGGAAGCGATGTCAATAGTGAACATGATGAGGTTTTCCCATGGATCCATCATGAAGGAAGGCTTTACTTTTCATCGAACAGGATGCCGGAAGATAACCTTGACCTGTTTTATACATTCAGACGCGGCGACAGCTGGCAGCCACCAATCCGGCTACCCGTACCTTTCAATTCAGAACATGATGACTTTGCCTTCATAGCTGACAGTGATTTGTCAAGTGGCTATTTTTCTTCAAACAGGGAGGGAACCGACAACATTTATTCTTTTGTTTCTACTTTTCCTTATTTTACCGATTGTGCAACTCTGCAGGAAGAGCAACTTTGCTTTGTCTTTTATGAGCAGCGGGCTGAAAGGATCGACACAACAACCCTCTACCTTGAATGGGATCTGGGCGATGGGACAAGGGTCAGGGGGCTGGAAGCAGAGCACTGTTATGAAGAGCTTGGCACTTATACCGTAAGGCTTGATGTAATCGACATTATTACCGGAGAGATGCAGGCAAATGTTGCCTATTACAATTTTACCACTCCCAGGGTTGAACAGCCCTTCATCAATGCTCCCGACACCGTATATACAGGCCGAAGGTTTGAGCTTGATGCCTCAGATACATATCTCAGGAATTTTGAAATTGAAGGTTTCTACTGGGACCTTGCCGACGGCACCAAGGCTTCAGGTGAGGTAATCAGCCATACCTATGAGTTCGCCGGGACATATGAAATTGTTCTGGGTGTTACCTCCGATCCCGGTTCACCTTACGGATACCGGCAATCGTGCGTTTACAAGGTGATAGAAGTAGTTGACCCGCCGGATGGAGAGGGTTTGGATTAACGGGCCAATAGGTCATCACAGGGGCAGGCACGGTTTTTGATGAAGAGATTATAATGATATCTTCACGATTCTCTAAAAAAAGAAACCGTTTTGTATTTTTAACGTATATGAACATAAAAAATGAAACATCGATAACAATTTTAACACATGAAGTGCGATGAGATACCTTTTCCTGATTATTACGTTCCTGCTCCCGGCAATATTAAACCCCGCCCTCTCACAACCTGTCCCTGCTCCCGATGAGAACATACCCTGGCTGGTAACATTCGGCGGCGATGCCTGCCCTTCCTGGGGTGATGATAATTTTACCCAGACCTTTTTCTTCCTTATACCCGAAGAGCATACCGAACCGGTGTATATCAGGGTATATAATCCGGGAATTGGAGGACGGTACGATGAGCTGAACGGATACTGGGATACCCGTGTTAATTTTTCGGTATATGGAGGGCCGGAAGCCTGGTCGCATCCCGACGCCCAGGGAACAGCCCCTGAAGGAAACTACCGCAGCGGCAACCTGCTCGCCTCAAAAACATTCGGCAGCGAACCCGAATACGATGCAACATGGTATACCTTCGGGCCCTTTAATCCTATGGAGGGAGAGTACATTGAAAGATTCAGGGGCAACATTTTCAAAATCATAGCACAAGGTATTGAGGGAGATGACGGAAACCTCTACCGCTACTTCCTTTCTACGAGTCCCGGACAGAATATCCCGGTTGAAGGAGGAAACGCGTTTGCCTACAGTTATACATTCAGGCTCTCCAACGATCCCAGTGAAATATCACATATTTACCCCTATATTGATGAGGAAACAATTTATGTGGAGGTGGCAAATTTTGACTGGGATTACGATGGGATAATCAGGATTGTATCTGTCGCCAGACAGGGACAGTTGCTTGATGTTTCGGGCGACGACTACTGGGTAAGAGACAGGTTTGCGATTCTTCCCGAGGAACGGGGAACCTCACTCGACCTCCAGTTTCACAAGCAGGCCAGTCCTGTTATCAGGAATAACAATGTCGTAGTGACAGTTCGCAACCAGTATGACCAGGCGCTTCCGTTTTATGTGATACCCATTGGGGGTGTTCCGCAGTATGGATATAGTATCGGGGTAAGGCCCGCGGGTAATTAACCATTAAAATAAGATACAATGCCGTGGTCATTAATCAGGCAGTCAGCTCTTTCAGTCCTTTTTGTATTACTTTTAACCGGATCGCTCCAGGCACAGGAATACCGCTTCCGCAATTACGGCATCGAGCAGGGCCTTCCCCACAGGTTCGTATATACCATAAACCAGGATGAATCGGGTTACTTATGGGTTGGCACAAGTACGGGACTTGCACGGTTTGACGGTTTTGAATTTGAAATAAACCCGTCGGGCGACTCCCTTCCCTCAGGTTTTGCAGTAAAAAGTTTCCATGATTCACAGGGCAGGATATGGTTCGGGTTCAACAACGGAGGCGTGGCAGTACTGTCAGACAACAGGATATCAGTACCAGGGGGCAATGATATGCGAACCCTGGTTACCGGCATTGCCGAAGATAATGAGGGCAATATTCTGGTAGCATCGCAGCAGCACGGGATAATCGCCATTGACCGTGAAATGAACATCACACCTTACCAGGAGGCATTTGCCGGCACTGCCATAACCGCAATGGGACTTGATGAAAATAACAGGCTTCTGATAGGTACCTTCGAAGGTCTGTGGCTTTACGGCTACTCACCAGGCAGCACCCCGCATTTGATAAGAAAAATTGAAGAAATCCCGTCTGTTGCGGTATCCGCGATATTAACGCTTGACGAAAAAGGCATTTATGCCGGGACACGAGGGCGCGGGGTTTACCGCCTGGAAAGTCTGGCCGATGACAGATTCAGGGTAACAGATATCGGAACTGAGCGCGGGTTTGGGAGCACCATTGTCGAATCACTTTCCAGTGACAGATTTGGCAACTTTTGGATAAATACACGCGGTGAAGGCGTTTTCAGGCTGAGCGGCATTCCTGTTAATGAAGGAGTGACCGGTGTAAAAAACTTCACGACCAGGAACGGGCTACCGGCCAACATTGTCCACCAGACCATTGCCGATGCCGAGGGCAATCTATGGTTTGCAACCTTCGACGGCCTGGCAATGCTTGCCGACGAAGCCTTCAGTTTTTTCAGGACTTTTAATGAGCCTTTCGGCCGCAATGTACTTTCTGTCTTTGCAGACAACGACCACTTCTGGCTGGGAGGTGAAAGCGGGTTGCTGAGGGTATCGAGATCCCAGGGCGATGAGGTGTACCTGGGAACCGGCAGAGGGCTGCCATTTGATATGGTAACTGCAATTGACAGCTCTGATGACGGCACTCTATGGATTGGTACTTCCGAAAACGGTATTTATAAGCTCGATAAGTCTTCACTGAGGGCCGAGAGGTTCCATTTCTCGGCAAACTCGCTTGAAAATGCAATACACCACCTGGAATACGGTGACGGATTGCTAATGGCTTCCACAAGCAGCGGCGTCCTTGAATTCGATACCGAGACCGGTGAAAGACGAAGGTTCGGGACAGACGAGGGCCTGCCGCATAACTTTATCAGGAGTATATACTCTGCATATGACGGTACAAACTGGGTCGCCACAAGAGGTAACAGGATTGTTGATGTCGAAGATAATAAATCGATCAGAGTTGCCTCGATGGAGCTTGACTTTATTGCCCTTACTGAAGACGCGGAAGGAGGACTGTGGGCTGCAACCAGCGGAAACGGTGTTATACACATATTAAATGACACCATGGTCCAGCTTACAACCGATGAGGGGCTTCACAGCAATTTCTGCTACAGTATTGTTAAAGATGACAGTGGGAACATCTGGACAGGCCACAGGCTTGGCATAAGCAGGATAAATCCGCAGTCCCATCATATCAGAACTTACGGTACCGGAAGCGGCATAACAGGAGATTTCAATTATAATGCGGTTCACAGGACCGATGACGGGTTGCTTTTGTTTGGCACAAGCGATGGCCTGGTTTTATATGATCTCTCCGGGGAAAAGGAATTTGAATCGCCCCCAATTCTTAACATTACCTCGATACAGGTGTCTGATGACCGGTATGAGGGTGTTGACCGGATATCGCTGCCCTACGGAAGCTACAGGTTCAGAATTGATTTTATAGGGCTGAGCTATTCCGATCCGGGTAAAGTTTCATACGAGTACAAGCTTCAAGGTTTTGACCTGGACTGGTCGGATCCCTCCGGGCAGCGATATGCCTATTATCCAAGACTTGACGACGGCAATTTCACTTTCCTGCTGCGTGCGACAAATGCAGACGGCATTTCGACCGAACAACCTCTGTCATTATCGATTATTATCGATAAACCTATATGGAAAAAATGGTACTTCTTTTTGTTTGTAATATTATTTGCAGGACTTGTCCTGTTCCTTTTCATCAAGATACGGGAGCGTAACCTGAGAATAGAAAAAGAGCGCATTGAAAAAGAACTCGACATAAGGACAAGGGAGGTAATCGAACAAAAAGTAGAAATAGAACACAAAAACAAGGATATTACCGACAGTATCAACTACGCTCAGCGAATTCAGGCAAGCATTCTGCCGCCAGTACAGAAAATATCGGATAACTTCAGGGAATCTTTTGTTTTTTACCAGCCGAGGGATATCGTTAGCGGCGATTTTTACTGGTTCGACAAAGTGAACGAGCGAAAGTTTCTTATTGTATGCGCTGATTCAACAGGTCACGGTGTTCCCGGTGCATTTATGTCGATGATCGGAACAACGCTTATCAAGGACATCTGCATGAGGCCTGATGTTAATTCGCCTTCGGATGTACTTGCAACTCTTGACAGGGAGGTGACAAACACGCTGAACCAGAATATTGATCCGTCCGGTAAATCAACCGACGGAATGGATATTACCGTATGCGAATTCGACCTTGAAAACCGATACCTGCGGTTCTCATCGGCAATGAGACCCATTATGATGTACCATAAAGGCGAGCTTGCATATATAAGAGGCAGCCGTAGCTCAATAGGAGGCTACATTACCGAGGAAAAAGAATTTGAGAACCAGGGATACCAGCTTGATCAGGGAGATATCATTTACCTGTTCAGCGACGGCTACCCCGATCAGTTCGGTGGGCCACTCGGCAAGAAATTCAAGATGGTCAGGCTTAAGAACCTGCTGACTGATATTTGTGAAAAGCCGATGAATGATCAGCACGAGCACATCCGCAACAGCTTTAACCTGTGGAAAGGCGACCATGAACAGGTTGATGATGTGCTTTTTATGGGTATAAAGGTGTAATCTGCCTCCGGCTATTTCCTGCGGAAATATAGTTGAACCGGAACTCCAGTAAAATCAAAAGTTTCCCGCAGCCTGTTCTCCAGGTACCTTTTATATGGATCTCTGATATATTGTGGCAGGTTACAGAAAAATGCAAAGGCAGGCGTTCTTAGCGGCAGCTGGGTAACATAATTTATTTTGATGTGCTTGCCCTTTACAGCCGGTGGATGAAACTGATCAACAGCTTTTCGCAGCATTTCATTCAACCTCGAAGTGCTGATCCGCTGCTTCTTTCTTGCGTAGACCGCTGTAGCCGCCTCCAGAATCTTATGTATCCTCTGCATTGTAAGGGCTGATGAAAAAACAACCGGCACATCATCGAATGGCGCTATACGCTCTTTTATAATGCCGGTATATTTTTTAACCGTTCCGGTATCCTTTTCGACAAGATCCCATTTATTGACAGCAATCACCACGCCCTTTTTGTTCCTCACTATAAGATTAAAAATATTGACATCCTGTGCCTGCATACCGGCAGTGGCATCAATCATGAGTATGCATACATCAGAGTTTTCAATGGCTCTTATTGACCTCATTATTGAGTAAAACTCAATGTTCTCCATTGTTTTGCCTTTTTTACGCAAGCCTGCAGTGTCAATAAGGGAAAACTCATGCCCGAATTTATTGTAGTACGAATGGATTGTGTCTCTGGTAGTCCCCGCAACCGGGGTAACTATGTTCCGTTCTTCTCCAAGGAGGGCATTTGTGAGGGAGGATTTTCCGACATTCGGCCTGCCCACTATTGCAATTGCAGGGATATCCTCAGGCTTCTCCTCTGTGTCCGTTAACGGTATACCGGTAACCAGGGCATCCAGCATCTCTCCTGTGCCTGATCCGTTTATGGCCGAAACGGGATATATTTCACCAAGTCCGAGACCATAAAAAACACTGGCCTCATAATATCTTTGCGAATTGTCAACCTTGTTCACCACAACCATGGTATTTCTATCGCTTCGCCTTAGCAGTGCGGCAATTGTCTCATCGATGTCGGTAATACCGCTCATTACATCAACTACGAATACTACCGTATCAGCCTCCTCAATTGCAAGCAGAACCTGCCTTCGTATCTCCTCCTCGAAAATATCGCCCGAATTGGTAATATATCCGCCGGTATCAATTAGTGAGAACTCTTTCCCGTTCCAGTCCGATTTCCCGTAATGCCTGTCCCTGGTAACACCCGGGACCTCATCAACAATCGCCTTCCTTGTACCGCAAAGACGGTTGAAAAGTGTTGATTTGCCCACGTTGGGGCGTCCTACTATCGCAACAATGTGACCCATTTATCCAATATCTGTCGTTTGTCTGTATTATAATGTTATCTGTATCCGAACCGTTTGAGCTGATGTTCCTTTGACCGCCAGTCTTTGTTAACCTTTACGAACAGTTCAAGGTAAACCTTGCGCCCGAAAAATTCTTCCATGTCGAGCCGTGCTGCAGTGCCGGTTTTTTTCAGTGCGGCTCCCCTGGTACCTATAATGATGCCTTTCTGCGTTTCCCGGGCAACATGGATAACTGCCCTGATCCGCAGGATATCTTCTTTATCCCTGAACTCTTCAATCTCAATCTCAGTCGAGTACGGGACCTCCTTCCTGTAATTAAAAAAAATCTTCTCACGAATTATCTCAGATGCAAAAAACCTTTCAGATTTGTCGGTTAACGCATCCTTGGGATAATAGGGCGGCGATTCGGGCAGAAGGCTGACGATCTTTCCGAATACCTTGTCAAGATTAAACTTCTCTTTTGCCGAGAGTGGAATTATGAAAGCATCCGGCAGGATATCCTTCCATGTGCCAGCGATCGTATCCACCTGCTCCCCGGAACTCAGATCGATCTTGTTAATCAGAAGCAGTACAGGTATTGTAAGCCGCTTTATCTTTGCAAGATATTCGCTGTTCTTAAGGATGTCTTCGTTTACATCAGTAACATAGAGCAGTATATCCGCATCAGTCAGTGCACTGTTTACAAACTTCATCATCGATTCGTGAAGCTTGTAATTTGGTTTGATGATCCCGGGTGTATCAGAATATACTATCTGGAAATCATCTCCGTTAACAATGCCCATAATCCTGTGCCTGGTGGTCTGAGCCTTGGAGGTAATAATGGAAATGTTCTCGCCGACAAGGGCATTCATTATTGTGGACTTCCCGACATTCGGATTTCCAAGAATATTTACAAACCCCGATTTGTGTACCATACCTGGTGTATTTATCTTAAATTAATGTTAAAGGTCAGCTTAAATGCAAAGTTGTCGGCTACCCGGTCGAAGGAATAGGGCCCGTACCTGTAAAATACACCTATACCGTATCTCACGAAAAACTGCCTTAGCAGGTTATTGAGCAGAAGCCCCGATTCGAAATACCCCTTTTCCATTGTATTGACCTGAACATTGAGATGGTTATCTGGATGTGAAAGCTCTCCGATCCCCAAATTTGTAACAATCACAATTTCCGGACGGAAACTTCCCGACCTGAAAAGCAGGCTCTCAAAGTTATGCCGCAGGAAGAGCGATGCAAAACGGTCTGATATGAATTCCGCCGGACGCATGGTGGCAAAACTGTTAGCCGCTTCAACCGAAAAGTCCCTGAAGCTCCCCTTGCCGCTGAAAAGCGCCTGGAGGGGTAAGTTGCCATCAGTAACCCCTCCTTCAACCATTACAGAGGTTTGCCCCAGGCGCACTGTTGTAAGGGTATGCGACAATGCTGCAGAAAACCTGGTATATTCATATTCCCCGCCAAACATTCCCGTTCCCCGTCCAACATTGAACCATAAAACCGGATAATCAGTACCCATAGATATCAGGGTGCCCCGCGGTGTTTGCATAAACCGTTCACGGTAAGCAAAACGAAGCTGCATCCCTGCTTCGGCAAACAGGAAAGAGCCCCTTTCATTACCACCGGGGGCAAACAGGTATTCGTTACCCGGTGTTAACTCCCTTCTGGACATGTATATCCTGCTGCTCAAATGCCAGGGTAAGCGCATTGTGAGCGAAGCATCATATTGTCTGGAATAATCCATCTGCCCCACCATAAACCTCCGGTAGTTCTCGGTCGAAAACAGCGGCCCCTGACCGAAAAAACCATATCCTCCTGATTCTTCAACATCCCTTGAATATGATAAACGCAGTCTCATATCACTTAACCGGTGCAGCAGAAAACCTGCTTCAGTCCCGTATTTTGCCGCTTTGTCCCTGAACCCCCAGGCCAAATGTCCGCCAAAAGAAAACCGGCTTGACACCCTGTCATTTGTAACAGCCCTGAATCCGGGCCGCAACCCTTCAAAATAATTGTAATCTATCAAACTTGAGTAGTCGATATTCAAATACCCCCAGGGAATATAACCGGAAGCAAGAATCTCGAATATTCTTAAACTACGGTCAAAGTTCGCCTCCCTGCCCACACTGTCTATATAATGGTAAGTCTGCAGGTCTTTTGCAGAGAGTGGTTCGACACGGTATTTATCCCAGTAAGCATGATCTCTGCTGTAAGCTCCGGGTGATATTTCAAGTTCAATATTTCCGAACCTCCGTCTGCCCGTTTCCGGCTCAATTTCTATTTCTGAAAGGTACGACCTGCCAATGCCAACCAGGCTGTATCTCGTTCCTGGCCGGACAGATGCAGTTTCCCGGCCGAAAAAGATCTCAGAATTGAGCTCACCCGGGAACCATTGCCTGCTATCGACAAAGTTATAGTTTTGCCTGATCCTGACGGTAATAATTCCTTGCGGCTCAAATGGTTCGGCAATCACATTCTGTACAGCATAACCATTGGAATTAATATAAAGCACTCCCTGCAGGCCGTCAAAATTCCTGTTCCTGTAAGGCCTGAAGGAAATAATGAAGAGAGTGTCATCCTGCTCAGTAAACATACTGTCTTCCAGTATAAATGAGTACCTTGAAGTACTGCCCCTGCTTATAGGGTTGAGATACCTTTTGTCAAGAATGGATATGAAGTCTTCGTAAAAGGTAAACGACTGCATTTGGGTTGCAAGCAATGAAAAGGAGGGGTCGCTGAAGCCGCTCACCCTTGATGCAACTACTTGTTCGCTGTTTCTTCCAGGACGCCTGTAATCCCTCTTAGTGACAGATTCCATGAGGAAGAGGTGCTGCCTCTCAATAAACTCCCTGAGCCTTATCTCGCTGGAATCGACTTTCTCAGTTTCGCCTTCAGCGTATGGCCCAACCTGGCCGGCATCCTGACTGTCGCTGAAAGCAAACCGTATCGAAACGTTTGCCGACCCGGGCAGATGTACCAGCGATATGATGCTGTCGGGCAACAGAGTGAAATACATTTTGTTGTAGGAGGTGTATGAAAACGACGAAAGCATCTCAGGGTTATTCAGCCGCCGGTTATCAAGCGCATTACTGATTATCCTGTGTGCCGGATTAATTCCCGGAGTTACAGTAACCTCCTCAAGAAGAACAGGTTTCTGCTTCATCTCTAACAACATCGCTTGCGCTGCATCCTCCGGTGAAAGTATGACGGTCAGTGTCTCATAACCAACATAACTCAGCCTCAGAGAATCCGGCAGAGAGCCGGAAGTAATGGTAAATTGGCCGTCGATGCCCGTGGTGGTACCTGTGCCTTTTTCATTGTACACAATATTGACAAAAGGAAGCGGTTCGCCGGTATCACTGTCCACTACACGTCCGGTAAGACTAAAACTACCGGCCCGTGCATCAACCACGGAGGCACAAGCCGAAAGGATTACCACCGTATAAACAAATACCCTTTGAAATCCAACCATTCCTAAAATCATTGTCTGTTGGTTACTGGTTCTTCAAACACCCTGTTGCCTGCTTATGGCTGTTAGAATATCTGCTGCTTTAATGGCCCTCATCTGAAAATATTCATTTTAAGCTTTACAATCTCCTTCTCATTGAGGAACCTCCACTTTCCCCTGGGCAGGTTCTTCTTTGTAAGGCCCGCAAAAAAGACCCTGTCAAGCTTTGTGACCTTATAATCAAAATGCCCGAATATTCTCCGTATAATACGGTTTTTGCCGGAGTGCAGCCTTATACCGACCTCCGACCTGTCTGCTTCATCTGTGTATGCTATCTCATCTACCTTTACATGGCCGTCTTCAAGGTCAACCCCATCTGCGATCTTTTTCATATCTTCAATGTCAAGCGGCCGGTCAAGGCTGGCCTGGTATATCTTTACAGCACCATGGGAGGGATGGGTAAGCTTTGCAGCAAGATCACCATCATTCGTGAACAGCAGAAGTCCGGTTGTTAGACGGTCAAGCCGGCCTACCGGATATATTCTTTCAGGGCAGGCGTTCCTTACAAGCTCCATAACGGTTTTCCTGGCACGCGGGTCATCGACGGTTGTAATAAAATCCTTGGGCTTGTTAAGTAAGATATAGACTTTCTTTTCCGGATCAAGTCTTTTTCCCTTAAATCTGACAGTATCGCCAATGGCAACCCTGGTGCCGACCTCCTTGACAACCTTGTTGTTTACTGTAATATGGCCCGCTTTTATATATTCATCAGCTTCTCTCCGTGAGCAAATTCCTGCATTGGCAATAAACCGGTTAAGCCTAATCTCCGTCTGCCGTTTAGCTGCTCCTTCCCTGGCGTGGCCATGCAATTTCCCGGGTGTACCTGAAGTTCCTTCCCTTCCGGGACTTTTCTTCGAAGGTTTTCTGCTGCTTTTAAACTTTTCAAACGGGTGTTCTTTTTTGGTGTTCCGGCTTCGGGACTTTCCATCATTTTTTCTCTCTGCCATTGTGGTATAAAATATTGCGGGTTTAAACGGGGAGTTAATGGTAAAATGCAAAGTTAATATTTTTAACGCCATAATAGTTATTGCGCTTTACATGGTTGTGCGTTGCCAGGTTTTTTGACCTGCAGGTGCGGTATTTCAGGTCTTTTGAATTAAATTCGCAATCCAGACCAATATATTAAAATCAGGCAACCATGACTCTGATAAAATCCATTTCGGGCATTCGCGGTACCATAGGCGGCAGGCCCGGTGAGGGGCTCACACCTCCTGACATAGTAAGGTACACATCAGCCTGGGGTATCTGGCTGATGAAGCAGGAAAAGAAAAGCAGTTACAGTGCGGTTATTGGACGCGATGCCAGGATTTCCGGTGAGATGGTAAAACATCTTGTTTGCGGTACGCTAATGGGGATGGGTATAAATGTAATTGACGCCGGATCCGCTACCACTCCTACCGTTGAGATGGCTGTTAAGTTTGAAAATGCGGACGGGGGCATAATACTTACCGCAAGTCATAATCCCGTCCAGTGGAATGCATTGAAACTGCTGAACAACAAGGGTGAATTCCTGTCTGCCGAAGATGGTGAACATCTTTTGGAAATTGCTGCAGAAGGCAGTTTTAATTATGCAGGAGTTTACGAACTGGGAAAATACCGGACTGAAACAGGTTATACCCGCCGCCATATAGAAGAGATACTGAAACTGCCCCTGGTTGACACCTCAGCCATCAGAGAAAGGAATTTCAGGATAGCAGTTGATGCTGTCAATTCAGTTGGTGGAACAGCAGTGCCTGAACTAATGGAAGCTCTTGGAGTTAAAGATGTAATAAGGCTTTATTGTGATCCTGATGGTAAATTCCCGCACAATCCTGAACCCTTGCCGGAAAACCTGCGCGATCTGTCAGATACCGTGGTCTCAGAAAAAGCCGACCTTGGGTTTGCCCTCGACCCGGATGTTGACCGGCTGGCAATCGTAAATGAAGACGGGGGTATGTTCGGCGAGGAGTATACCCTTGTGGCAGTTGCAGACTACATACTTCAATACACAAAAGGCAATACAGTATCAAACCTCTCATCAACCAGTGCACTGAGGGATATCACCGAAAAGCATGGAGGCACCTACAGTGCCTCGGCAGTAGGTGAAGTAAATGTTGTTGCCGAGATGAAGCGTACCGGCGCCGTAATAGGCGGTGAGGGTAACGGGGGCGTTATATATCCGCAACTTCATTACGGGCGGGATGCCCTTGCAGGTATTGCATTGTTCCTTTCCCACCTGGCCAGATCGGGAATGAAATGCAGTGAACTGAGAAATAAATATCCTTATTACTACCTGTCAAAGAACCGGGCAGACCTGCCTGATGATGCTGATACAGAGGCAATACTCAGCAAAATAAAAGATATTTACTCTGACCATCCAATAAATGATACCGATGGTGTAAGGATTGATTTCGAAGAAGGATGGGTACACCTTAGAAAATCGAACACCGAACCGATTATCAGGATCTATTCTGAAGCAACCACCAGGGAGCAGGCAGAAATTCTGGCCGGTAGAATTACCGGGCATATCATTTAATATCCGGTTAACATTCCTTAACAATAAATCTTTCTTTGGCGGTTAAACCTTCTTGGGCCGGGCATATCTTACTAATGATAAAGGAACTTATTTGCCGGGCATGGTTCAGGTAATTTGTGGTTAAAAAAAGTTAAGCCTGAACATCCGGTGCTGTTTTTTTGTTTCTTTATGAAATTTTTATGCTATAGATGTGTAAAATATCGTTAACTTTAATGACGTCGGTATTTAATATTAAATAATTATTTGGTAATGAAGAAGAATGTAGCTATAACAAGTGGAGTTATAGGGGCAATGGTCCTTGGCATAATCATATATGCACTGGCAGGTGAAAAGGACAACCTGGCAATGCTTGATGTCCCGGTAATGAAGGGCAGGTTTGAGGTGCTGGTAACCGTAACAGGCGAACTCCAGGCTGAACACTCAGAGCAGATAACAGGGCCTGCCGAATTGCGCAGCAGGAACCTTCGCATCGGGAATATCCGGATACAGGACCTGATACCCGAGGGAACCGTTGTAGACTCAGGTGATTACGTAGCATTGCTCGACCGCTCTGAATCAGACAATGCACTTAAAGATATGGAAGATGCTCTTGAAAGGGCAGAAGCACAGTTTACGAGGACCCAGCTGGATACAACCATAACCCTGAGTAACCTCCGCGATGAGCTTATCAACCTTCGTTACACCGTTGAAGAGAGAAGGCTCACCCTTGAGCAGTCCAAATTTGAGCCCCCCGCAACCATACGCCAGGCTGAGATAAACCTTGACAGGGCTGAAAGAGCTCTTGAACAGGCTCAACAGAATTACCAGCTCAGGATCCAGCAATCCAGGGAGGATATGAACGAAGCGGCCATAAACCTTGCTCAGCAAAGGCGCAGGCACCAGGAGATGCTTGATGTACTTGATAAATTCGAAATTCGCGCCCCTAAATCAGGGATGGTAATTTATCACCGCGAATGGAACGGACAGCGAAGGACAGTAGGTTCAAACATCAGTCCCTGGGACCTGACAGTGGCCACCCTGCCTGACCTGTCATCAATGCTGACAAGAACCTATGTTAACGAAATTGACGTTAGCAAGGTAAGGGCCGGACAAAGAGTGAGGATAGGCGTCGATGCATTCCCCGAAAGGGAATATACCGGCCAGATAACACAAGTTGCCAACGTGGGTGAGCAGCTCCCAAATACCGATGCCAGGGTTTTCGAGGTGCTTATACGAATCAATGAATATGACCCGATATTAAGGCCTGCGATGACAACAAGCAATGTAATTGTTACACAGACCCATGATGATGTTTATTATGTACCGCTTGAGGCTATAAACCTGACCGACAGCATACCCTTCGTCTATAAAAAAGACGGTACAAGACAGATAGTCGTGCTGGGCAGTGCGAACGACAATCACGTGATCGTGGAGCACGGACTTGAAGAAAATGACCGTGTGTTCCTTACAGTACCTGAGAACCCCGACCGGTACAGAATGGTAGGCGAAGAGCTGATAGCGGTTATCGAAGAGAAAAGGGCGGAACGAAGAGCTGAGGAGCAGTCCAGAAGGGAAGAAGAGGAAAGGATACTTAGAGAGCGTGAAGCACGCATGAGGCAGATGCGTTCCGGTGCCGGAGGTGAAGGTGCAGGAACCCCGCCGGCGGGAGCAGGAATACAGATGCCAAGACCGGCAAACTGATAAAAAAGTCTTTATTATGAGAAAATATTTTCATGATGTGGTGATAGCCATGGAATCTATCCTGGCCAACAAGCTGAAATCAGTTCTTACGGCACTCGGGATAATATTCGGAGTGGCTTCGGTCATAAGCATGCTGGCCATTGGCAATGGCGCCCAGCAGGAGATCCTGGAGCAGATCAGGATGGTAGGAGTGAACAACATAATGATAACCCCTATTGTGCCGGATACCGGTGAACCGGATGATGATAACGGAAACGGCAACCGTGAAAGGGGGCGGTTCAGCAGGGGGCTGACCCTGCTGGATGCAGAAGCAATACAAACCACAATACCTTCGGTTGTCCGCATCAGTCCCGAGATCGCCCTCAATTCACATGCTGTATACGGCGGTAAAAGGGAGCAGGCAAAGCTGATTGGTGTGTCGAGCGATTATTTCGATCTGTTCAACCTTCCTCTTGAATCCGGAACGGTATTCAATGAACATCAGGAGGAGAACGGACTTGCAGTTGCGGTAATAGGTGCCAATATAAAAACCAGGTTTTTCCCCGATGTCAATCCCATTGGTAAATACATAAAGTTCGGTCATGTATGGCTTCAGGTCATTGGTGTGATTGAACGTACAAATGTATCAGTATCAGCATTCGAAAATGTGGGTATCAATGTATATAACGACAATATCTATATCCCCACTAAAACAATGCTGATGAGGTACAATAACCGGGCTGCCGTAAGGAACAATGCTGCCAGGTCTGGTATCAGCGTTACCGGAGGAGGCAGGGGCTTTATGCAGGTAAGGAGCATGATGAGTACAAATCCCAGCCAGAATACCTCTTCAAACTACCACCAGCTTGATAAGATAGTGGTTCAGGTGGCAGAAACCGAACAACTCTCCCCCACCGCCGATCTGATTGGCCGGATGCTACTCAGAAGGCACTCCGAGCTAAAGGACTTCGAGGTAACAGTACCCGAACTGCTTCTGAAGCAACAGCAACGCACCAGGGAAATATTCAACATAGTTTTGGGTGCCATTGCAAGCATATCACTTATAGTGGGAGGTATAGGCATTATGAATATCATGTTTGCATCGGTAATGGAGCGGATCAAGGAAATAGGGACAAGGCAGGCTATTGGCGCAACCCGCATTGACATAATTGTGCAGTTCCTGTCAGAAGCCGTGCTGATAAGCGTAACGGGCGGACTGATCGGTGTAATCCTGGGAATTATCCTTTCAAACCTTATAACTCATTTTGCCGACATACTTACAATTGTATCCTTTTCGTCTGTCCTTATAGCATTTTTCGTATCTGCCTCAGTTGGTGTGATATTCGGGTATTCGCCCGCAAAGAGGGCAGCAGAAAAGGATCCGATAGAATCGTTACGATATGAATAATCTGTTCAAATAATTATACCTTCAAACATAATTGATCCAGATGCTGAAACACAAATTGTTCATTCCGGGCTTAATGATGCTGGTTATGTCATTAAGCTTTTCTTTTGCAGA
>SLRB01000158.1 GCA_007131165.1 Bacteroidales bacterium
ATGCTGGCATTTTTCATCGGCATAGGATTTGGTTTCGTGCTGGAGCAAAGCGGCTTCTCATCAAGCCGCAAGCTGGCCGGCATGTTTTACGGTTACGACACCACCGTTCTCAAGGTGTTTTTCACAGCGGCAATAGTTGCGATGCTGGGGCTGTTATTTTTCGGCCTTTTCGGGTGGATTGACCTTGACCTGGTATACGTCAATTCCACCTACCTTACTTCGGCAATAGCCGGAGGCGTGATCATGGGCGCCGGCTTCATCCTTGGCGGATTTTGTCCCGGAACAAGCTTCTGCGCAGCCGCCATAGGCAAGATCGACGCATTCGTATTTATAGGGGGGCTATTTATAGGGATATTTGTCTTTACCGAAGGTTACACTCTTTGGGAAGGCTTTCACAATGCAGCTTTTATGGGGTCAGCACGTGTAAATGAGATGATCGGGCTGTCCCGGGGTGTATTCGCTTTCCTGCTTATACTGGCAGCCTTCGGCATGTTCTGGGCAGGAGAATGGGCCGAGAGGAAATTTTCAGGAAACTATAAAGCCTGATGGCAGTCACCGATACTGCCATCCTGCGAAATCTTTTCCGGGCAGGCCGGTTTAAGCCCGGCCGCCGCCAAAGTGTTCCGGCACCAATTACCAGCGCTCAAACCCATTAATAATATATTAAACAAATTGTGCCTGTCATACGTTGAAATAAATTATATTTTTGTCAAAACCGGCCGGTAAGGCATTCAGGGGCCAACCCTGCTGCCGGCAGCCAAAATATCAAAATCATGCAAAAGATCAACCCAAGAATTCTGCTCGCGATAGTCCTCATACCAATGGGGCTGATTATTGCGATGGTACCCGAAGATACTGCCGTCAACCGTAAAGTTGCAACCGGACAGATCCTGCAGGAGATATCATCCGGCAGCCAGTTCGTCTCTCCCGATGAGGTGGCACGGCTTATTATTGAAGGCAATCCGGCACTGCAGCTCATAGATGTGAGAAGCAGCAGCGAATTTGATAACTTCAGCCTTCCCGGGGCTGTTAACATACCCCTGACAGATATAATGTCGCCCGGATGGAGAGATATCCTCGATCAGGATGTAAAGATAAACGTATTCTACTCCAACGGCGCAGTCCACGCCAACGAAGCCTTGCTGCTGACCCGCCAGCAGGGATACATTAACAACTACGTACTGCAGGGGGGACTGAATTACTGGATGGAAGCCATTGTAAACCCCGATCCCCCCTCAAACTTAAGTCCCGATGAAGAATTTGCCAGGTATGATTTCAGAAGAGCTGTCAACAGCGCCCTTGGGGGCGAATCGGCCGGACGCACCACCGAAGCCCCTCCCCCGCCGCCTATGCCATCAATCAGGCCCCGCGAACGTACACCGGTGGTAACGGGGGGATGCTGAGAACTTTACATTGCAGATTAACCGCGGGCATTTATGCCCGCTCTGTACAAAACCCTCCCGTGTAACTCCCCGTCATGCCCTGGCCGGGCCGGGAATTGAGTGGTTCACGGATAATCCCTGAGGTGTTGAAGACGCAAAGCAAAGATATACTATTTTCATGCCGGCGGCTTCACAGTGAAATACAATGGTAAAAATGATGCAGGTCAGTAACCGAATGAACGGCCAGCGGCCTCATCAACCACGAGCCTGAAAGTCCTGACATTATTAACGGCAGGAGGATTATATTTAAAATCGTCCCTGCCCGTGTACTTTTTCATGATAATATTGAGAGCCCTCACTTTTTCATCATAATCATCAATCATCTCTATCCTTCCGTGCAGCAATACCGAGCGGTACTTCATAAAATAGCTGCACGCGACATTCTCATGCCTCCCGCGCAACTCATGGCCGGTACTGAAAGCAGCACATACCCTGTTGTTTGACCCCAGCACATCAAATTTCTTTCCCCCGGGGCCTGCATGAAGATAGAGCTCCCCCTCATGATAGCCGAAGTTAAACGGCAGCACATAGGGCACACCACTGTCATCAGCCATCCCGAGGTAACAAACATCGCAACTGGCGATTATTTCGTCAATATCCTTTTGCCTGAGGTCGGTCCTGGGTCTCATGATAAAAGTATTAAGCAGTTTCTACCTGGATTACAGATCATTTTTTGCCAGGGACTCCGGTGTTATCTTTCTCCCCCGCGGTATCGGCGAAATCCGGTTCCCGCAGATTTTGAACCTCTTTCCACAGCACCCCGCCTGTAAGGAGAATAAGCAGGAGAGATCCGGCCAGTGATATCCATTCGCCGGTAAAATACCCCCGCGGCCTGAACCTGAATTCTATCTCATGCTCACCCCGGGGAACCTCCATTGCCCGGAGAATATAGTTTACCCTGAAGTGCTCAGCCGGGTTACCATTTATGAAGGCCTCCCATCCTGCATCATAATAGACTTCCGAAAAAACAGCAATCCTGTCTGAGCCGGTCTTTGCCTCGTAAACGAGGTGATTGGGACTGTAACTTACAAGAGTAATATGGTCGCCGTTTTCATCGTCCGTTCCGTCTTCACCGTTTTCACCTGCAGTATCTTCAGCTGTAACAGGTTCAATTTCTGATGCGTCTGATCCGGCCATGCCATCATTTACGTCTGTTGCCGTTTGCTGGTCTGCCTGCAACATATCTTCCGGCGGGTTACCTGTGCCCGACAGGAAGCTCACATGCTCATAAAAGCGTCTGTCGACCACAGCCTCACTGGCCGGGTCAAAATCATTGAGCGCCAGGATCTCTTCATCGGCACTTTCGACAATCCTTACAGAATCGACAAACCATGCATTACCAAGGGCCCCGGGGTTCCTGAAGGGCTGTGGCCTGCCTTCCTCACCGGGCCTGATAAAGTATTTTGCATTCAGCATATTCAGAACATCCATGTTGTTCCGGCCAAGATGATAATCGATAAGGTCCTGGTACCTGCCCATTTTCGCCCCGTGGTATCCTCCTATGGAATTATGATGATATGAAGTGATGGCCTCATTAAAAGGGCTCCTGGTTGTATTGTACACCCTGTAGTGCGGGTCATCATCGCGCAATATCACCACATCGGCTTCGGTGGGAAGGAAGGGCTGGCTGATCTCACGCGGGGTAACAAAGTCGTCGCTGTCGAGGAATCTTCTGCCCACACCCCATAAGTCCGCCAGTATGACGGCGGCTACTGCCATGGCCATATACTTCGCCGGCATTTTTTTCTGAAGGAACAGCCAGACTACCCCCGCGCTGAGAAATATATATATAAATGACCTCAACGCATCCATCCTCAGAAGCCGCATCCTGTCCCTTTCAAGGGCATCGATAAGCATATCCGGCCATCCGGCAGCAATGAGCTGATGGTCAATATCCCCCGTAAAGCTCAAAAATGCACCGGGGAACAGGAAAAAGACCAGCGAGATACCCCCTGTTATATAGAAGGCTTTTTTCAGGGCCCTGATAATATCAGTCCCCCTGCCTTCCAGAACCACTTGCCGCAGGCCAAGCACCGCAAGCATGGGTATTGTTATCTGCGCAATCACAAGGATCATCGAGACAGTACGGAATCTGTTATACCCGGGGAAATAGTATATGAACAGGTCAGACAGCCATGCAAAATTCTTTCCCCAGGCCAGCATTATCGCCAACACCGTTGCCGTTATCAGCCACCATTTATAACGCCCCCTTACTGAAAACATCCCGAGCACAAAAAAGAAGATAACTGCCGCACCAATATACACCGGACCTGCAGTAAAGCGTTGCCCTCCCCAGTAAACTGGCGCAGAAGAAACGATCTCCCGGGCTCCCTGAACTCCGTGTTCGGTAAGCACCTCGTAAAGCTCGGAGCCGGTTCCAAGGTCATATGATGAAGCCCCGCCCTTAAAATTGGGTATCATCAGGTTCATGGTCTCTGCAATACCATAGCTGTAGTCATCAAGAATATAATCACGGTCAAGCCCACCGGTACGCACCTCCTGCCGTGATGTCAGCTCGGCGGGCCCCCTCATTGAATATTGCCCGTATTCCCACACCAGGTACAAATTGGTAAAGTTGGAGGCTACAGCAAGCAATACCGGGATGGTCAGGATCATGAGCGTCCTGAAGAACTGCTGGACGGTTTTCTGCCTTATGGCATGCACAAGCTCATAGATACCGTACACTATTACGATGAGCATCGTGTAATAAGTGATCTGCAAGTGGTTCGTAAAAATCTGCAGGGCCAGGAAAAGTCCCAGCAACACAGCTCCGAGACGCACCTTCCCCTTGAATGCAAGCACTACCCCGGCAAGGATCGGAGCCATGTAGCTCATTGCATGGGCCTTGGTATTGTGCCCGGCTGCCTCGATAATAAAGAAGTAGGTTGAAAACCCGAACGCGAGCGCCCCGGCTATAGCAAGCCATGGATCAACCCTGAATGCCAGCATTAGGATATAAAAGCCTGCAAGGCTCAGGAAAAGGTATTTTGCAGGCCTCGGTATACCGAGCGACAACAGCCGGTCTGCATATCTCACAAGGTTGAAAGGGTATCGTATTGATATGAGGTATGCAGGCATTCCGCTGAACATCGCGTTCGTCCACAACGCCTCCTCACCGGTCTCCTCCCTGTGTTCATATATCTCGCGCGCCATGCCCCTGAACTGTGTAATATCGGGCTGAAGCAGCTCCTTCCCCTCGAGAAGCGGATGAAAGTAGGTAATTGAAATTATTACAAACAGGATAACTGCTGTAATATGAGGCATAAATTTTCTGAACGGTATCTTGAGAAAATCGGCAGGTTGCATTATTTAGTCATCTATTTCTTCGTAATCTATATATTCGCCGTCATCCCGGGTCATGATCTTATCCTTTCCCGGGCGGTACCTTATTGTTACCTCGCCCTCCTGCTCTTTCCTCCTCTTCTCCCTCATCTGCCTCTCATAGTCCCTCCTTACCCTGTCAGACATCCTTCGTGCGAAAAACCTGACGATAAAAGGAAAGACATACCTGCTGAGCAGGCTTGTAACAAACCATACAAGAAAAAAAACAATTGCAAAACGTATCAGTCCCACTACAATCCCTGTTTAAAAGCTGTAAAGGTAATAAAATTTCAGGCAAAACGCAGTCCGCCACCTCAGCAGCAAGTTCCAAAACACAACGGTACCGGACCGTTTCCGGAAAAAAAACGTCTGATTCATTCAAAGATTGCCCCGCCGTATACGATTATTATAAGTGCCGTAAAACCCACAAGCCATTTTAGCTTGTGGGATTTAAGGCACAAATGTGCTTTAACATTGTGAAAATAGACGCGGACCGGACTTATTTGCGGCCGGTGATCCGTATATCATCCTTTACCAGCTCATTTCCATCAGGCTGAAGGGTTGTCCGGCGACCGAACACCAGGTTCAGCCCGAACCAGAGATTAACAC
>SLRB01000195.1 GCA_007131165.1 Bacteroidales bacterium
AAGTGTTGCTATTGTGCCTCCCGGAAACTCAAGCTGGAATGAAGTAACCTCATCAACACCTTCAAATTTACCGGGTCTGGTGACAAAGGTCTGTGCAGACACAAGAAGGGGCTCCTCGCCTGTAACGTACCTTGCAGCCTGCAGCGGATAAACTCCCATATCCATCATGGCCCCGCCGCCCATCTCCTTCTGCCATCTCCAGGTGTCGAAGTTGGTATTCCTCCAGGCAGACCCGCAGTTTATGTGCAAAACATTGCCAAAGACCTTCTCCTGCCCGAGCCGCATGATCTCCTGGTTATAAGGTTCATAATGCAGCCGGTAACCTATCGAAAGTCCCACGTTGTTTTGCCGGCACGCATCGATCATCTCTATGCACTCCCCGGCGTTCATCGCCATCGGCTTTTCGCAAATTACATGCTTTCCGGCATTTGCGGCCCTGATGGTAAACTCCTTGTGCATCGAGTTTGGCAGCACAACATACACTATATCGATATCCCGGTTATGTGCAATCTCGTCAAAATTGTCGTAGTTATAAATATTTCCTTGAGGAATTTTGTACTTCTCCTTCCAGACCTGTTCATTATCCATTGGTCCTGCAACAATCCCCGCCAGGCAGGCAATTTCTGTCTCCTGAAGTGCAGGAGCCAGGAGATCGCTACTGTAGTGGCCAAGACCGATCAGCGCAATACCGGCTTTCTTATGTTTTCCAGAAAGTATTCCGGGGAAATTTGCCGTAGCCTTTCTCTCTGGGTTTGGTGACAAAGCTCCGATTGCAGGCGCGGCGAATGCCCCTGCAGTGCCAAGTGCTGAAATCCTGAGGAATTCCCTTCTTGAGGCTTGTTTTGTTTTTTTAGCTTGCATGACGGTACAATTTGTAATATATGGGCACATACCTTTACAGCACACAAGTTATCACTATCCGGCTTAATGACAAAATCTTTATTCCTGGAATCCCATTCCAATTCGTTCGAATTCAAAAATTTTCAGCCAGATCTCCTTTTGACGGTCAGGCAGGCCCAGTCCGTCAATCATCGAAAACTCATCTGCCGGCGAATTGCCGGTACTCTCCGGGTGTATACCCGGAAATAGACCTGTACCCCCTCTACTATCCGGCTCCATGGAACAGCCCTTGAGAAAGAGCCTGGTGAACAGCTCCCTTTCCTCATCATTTGCAGGATAATCATCAAGACACTGGATTCTCTCAACAAATATTTTTCGGTTTCCGGTCAACCGGACTTCAGTAAATGGATATTTATAGGTCACACTGCCGGTAAATCTTGTATCGTAATATCTTATGCATAGTCTTACAATATCAGGTACACCGGCTATATCCAGCATCGAAGAACTAATAAAAAGTTGCCTGCCCTGATCGTACAACTGCCATTTGCCGGCAGCCTCAACTACATTTTCAAGCCTGGATGCCATTTTTTTCAACACATCCTGCTCACCTGAAATAAAAAGGCTCCGGATATAACCTGCAGCTGTTATCTCTTCCCAGGGCCTGCAGGCGATGGATGCGGTCCGCAGCCTTGCTGCCCGTGCCTGGAAGCGGTTTTTATAAACAAATGAACAGTAGTTTACCGGCAGGTCCGGTTTTTGCTCCAGGGCACCGGTAAGAAGTTTTAAAGCTGTTATCTCCGACCCGGCAACGGTTATCTTGTTGCCAGGGAGAAATTTGTAATCCCGCTTCAGAAGATGCCGCGCATTGAACTCCGTCAGCCTGAGCTGGTGAAGGTTGAGATGCTTAACCCCGGCCGCTGCAAGCTTTGGTATCAGCTCCCTTACCCGGTCATGGTCTTCGGGTATTGCCGGGATTTCGACAGTAACTGTGGGTATAATACCGGCTGCCATTTCCGGCTTGTCGGTTTTATACCCGGTGGCGCCTATATCAAAACGTATTTCATCCAGACCACTATCCTTAAGCTTTTTCAGCTTATCTTTATCAACAAGGATGCCGTTGGTATACAACCATATATACATATTGTTACCAAAATATCTCCTTATTGCCGAAATATACTGCAGCGAACGTTCAAAACTGAGAAGAGGCTCTCCTCCGCTTATGCTTACCCCTGTAAAACCGAATCTTTCCAGATAGGCAATATACTCTTCAGGATCCGGAAACTCCAGTGTATTGGTCACCGGCATACCTGTATCATTCTGCTCCGAGGGGCAGTAGAAACACCTCGCGTTGCATACCCCGTTAATGAAAAGGCATGACCATCTTCCTTCGGCACATGTAATACAGCCGGGGGAAAGGTTCCTGCAATCAATCTTGGTGCCTCTGCAACAGGATAATGCGCCCAGCAGGCCTGCCTTTTCAAGCAAGCTGTCCCGCACCTCCCTGTGCTTCTGCAATTCATGGCCATCCAGAAAGGGAAGCTTTGCTGCAAGATCGCCGTATTCGCGCAGGTTTTTTTCTCTAAGAATGGACCTGTAAAGTTCCGATGCGTTCATTTATAGCCAAACCCGGTCATTGTCTGACATGTATCAACCTTGTACCTGAATATTCATGCCACCGGTCAACACCCCTTACCTCAATTGAATATACTCCCGGATCAAGTGACAAGCCGGGAGTGGCAATCCACAGGTGCTCCGAAACAGCAGCATTTCCAAGGTTTCTCCAGGGCCTGTCGTCTATTTCACCTTCACGGCTCATTACGGCAAGCCTTACCGGATCCTGCATTCTTGTCCTTTCCATAGGGATCCATTCTCCCCCGCTGCCAATGCGCATTTTTACCTCAGCATCAGGCAGGGCATTGAAGATATTTGCTGCAACCTCCAACCGGCCTGTTTCTCCCGTTCCGATATAATCAGGTGCATTGATATGCATCTGGAAATCAGGAGACCGCCTTGACGCTTTCCAGCTTATCTTCCAGTCATTTTTATCTATATGCAAAAATGCATATCCAGCTGGAGTGCCATCAGACATCATGGCATGCGGAATACCGTATTCGTCGGGCGCACCTGTCCACCACGAACCACATACAGTCCCTACACTAACCATATGGTGGGGGCTGTCGCCTGGGAATCCCTCCTCACCGCCGATCATATGGTGATAATGACGGTGTGTGTGGGCAACAAGAGATACACTTGCCGGGTATCCTGACAGAAGTTGATACAGTTCGTCCTGTTCTTCTTCAAACTGCCAGGCGGTTGAACCCGTCCACGGGATATGAACCATAAGGAATACAAGCTGCTCATTGCCAATACGCTTCAGCTCATTTTTTAGAAACTCCATCTGGTCGCTGCCAAGTCCGGTCCGGTAAAACCTACTGTCATCCTCAACGAGCCACCGGATATTGTCAAGCACTATAAAATGTGCAGGCCCGTATGAAAATGAGTAGTAGGACGGCCCGAAGGTTCTGTACCATGCTCCGCGGGCATCAAAATCATTATCGGCCGAAAAATCTATGTCATGATTACCAAGCACATACCTCCATGGTATCCCGATAGTACCAATGCTTTCGATAAGCTGGTCAAACAGATCAAGATCATCAAAAACATTGTCCCCCAGCGTTACCCCAAAGGCTGCATCAATGCCTGCCAGCTCAGAGATTGCATCACTGGCAAGATAATATATCTCCTGCTCATCTCTTGGCTGTGTGTCGCCAAATACAAGCACATCAAACTTATCGGGCTCGTTTGAAGGATAGAGCGGAAAATCTGCCTGCCCGTTTTCTATCGTAACAGGTGGCAACCCTTCAAAATCATCTCCCGTTGCTCCGCCCGTACTGTTAATATGATAAAACCGGGGTACCTGGTTATCATCTGTAGTTACTTTCCAGTTACGGGGTTTTATCACGAAAATGATCGAATTATCCCTCAGGGGCAGCACATAACGGCCATCACTGCCGGTAACCGCGATCTCCCGTCCGTTCGACACTGCAATACCTTCAAGAGGAGTATCGGTTCCGTTTACATATGTGCCGCAACCGGTATGGTCATGGAATACCACACCTGAAACCCTTGTACTTACATTTGCCTCATTTCCTGCATAAGAATTGAGGTGTGCAGCAATAAAAAAAGCAGCTGCAATAAAAATCAACCGGGTAAGCTTCATAATTGAGTCGTTTTATGATCGTATTGTATTGTATTCAACTACATATATTATATCTTGGCTGTGCAAACGGCAATATACAAAACAGATGGTAAATATAATGATAAAACCCGCCTGCATCTGCATAGCGGCCTTATTATTGCTGACCGGATGCGGTAAAAGCGAGGGGGAACACAGGGGACGGAGACTGATGGTCGATTTGCTGACACATCCCGGGGAGGCGGTAATAACTAACCCGAAACCCGCATTTTCGTGGATCATAGACCATCACAAAAGGGGAGCCGGTCAGTCTGCATGGCATATAATTGTTGCCTCTTCAAGGGAAAAACTCGATAATAACCAGGGCGATATTTGGGATTCGGGAAAAACTATTTCGGATAAATCGGTCGGCATAACATATAATGGTGAACCGCTTGATCAGTTCAGTACATACTGGTGGAAAGTGCGCATCTGGGATCATGAAGGCGTGCCTGGGAAATGGAGCAGGCCCCAGAAGTTCCATACAGGTGAGTTCAGCGCCGCTGGCCTGAGATGGCCGGGAGAAAGCAGGTGGGTAGAGCTTGATACAGGATGCGGCCTGCAATATGTTTTTGAAGACAGGCATGCCATAAGATACCATGATATTTATCCTGAATCTATAACCCGCAATAGTGCGGGAAATCATTTCATAACTTATGAAAAGGCTGCTTTCGGGACACTGCGATTGAAATTTGATAGCGGACAGGTTACTGATAGCGCAACCCTTATTATACACCTTGGTGAGAAAGCAGATGATGACCGGGTGGACAGGGAACCTGAAGGTTCTGTAAGCTATAACAGCGCAGAGCTGGTGGTAAAGCCAGGTATTGATGAATACCTGCTGGAACTACCCCGCCAGTATTCAAACTACCCCAACAGCCAGGTGCTGGCTGAACATATGCCCGAAGTCGCCGCTTTCAGGTTTGCAGAGATAGAAGGATGGCCTGGCGAACTGGAAACCAGGCAGGTTGCACAGCACGCCCTGCTGTACAGGTTCGATGATGATGCCTCCCTTTTCAGTTCTTCCTGTGATAACCTGAACATGATATGGGACCTGTGCAAGCACACCCTGAAGGTAACACCGTTTCTGGGCCTCTATATTGATGGCACACGCGAAAGGATGCCCTATGAAGCCGATGCGTATATCCAGCAGATAAGCCATTATTGCGTCGATCGTGAATTTGCAATACAGCGCTACACAAATGCATTCCTTATCTTCAACCCCAGCTGGCCCACTGAATGGCATCTCCACATAGTGCTTATGGCATGGGCCGATTATATGGCAACCGGCGATA
>SLRB01000348.1 GCA_007131165.1 Bacteroidales bacterium
CCTTCTCGGGGAAAGGGGACAGGGATCCCGCATAATGCTGAGCACCCTTGATAACGGCCGGCTATCCATAGCGGCTATGGGACTGGGCTGCGCACAGGGCGCCTATGAACTGGCTCTGAAGTATTCAAAGGAGAGGAAACAGTTCGGACAGCCGATATCGAAGTTCCAGGCCATCGCGTTCAAGCTTGCCGATATGGCCATGAAGATTGAGCTTGCGCGGAACCTGCTCTACAAGGCATGCTGGCTGAAGGATAATAACAGGGAGTTTGCTACCGAGGCTGCCATGGCAAAGCTCTACTGCTCGGAGATAGCAAGGGAGGTAGCAGATGAGGCTGTGCAGATACATGGCGGATACGGACTGATGAAATCGTATGATGTTGAACGGTTCTACAGGGACCAGAGGCTTTTACAGATAGGCGAGGGAACATCGGAGATACAGAGGCTGGTCATTTCACGGAACATCTTAAGGGGTTAGCGGGCCAAGGGAAACGGGTGAGCCGGACAGGGTCGCGCAAACAAAGGACGGGCCTCAGACGGGTTCAGGATTGACTCCAGATGGTCTCGGCGCTGGTAGCTTAGAGGTTATGAGGACTATCGTTCCGGAAAGGATGGCTGTGGCTAAATGCAGGAAAATCACGAATTCAAAGGGTCTGGCGAAAAAAATCATTGCCGGCCTCCCCTTTTTGTAGAAAATTAACGAAGTTTGCATACAACAAAAAATTCAGCCATGCACGCATCTCTTCTGATCCTTGTGATCAATCCCAGGCACGATTTTACCAAAATCGGCATTTATGAAAATACAAAGCTGGTGTACCTGAAAAGGATCATGCACAAAAAGGAGGAGCTTGATAAGTACGAAAAGCTCAGCGACCAGGTGCAGTTCCGCACGGAGTGTATAGTTGAGGAGCTTAAGCAGAATGATATGCCGCTTGACCGGTTTGCTGCCATAGTGGGCCGTGGGGGACTGATAAAACCGCTCAGCTCGGGTGTTTACGAGGTTACCAAAAAAATGCTCAACGATCTGTATAACTCAGAGTACAGTGAGGATGTGGTAAACCTTGGCGGCATGCTTGCATTTGAGGTTAAAAAGCAGATGCCGGGTGCAAGGGCAGTAATTGCCGACCCTGTAGTTGTTGATGAGTTGGATGATATTGCCAGGGTTTCCGGTCACCCCATATTTGAACGCAAATCGATATTCCACGCACTGATGCAGAAATGGGTGGCCAGGAAGTTTGCCAAATCACAGGTCAAGCCCTATGAAGAACTGAGACTGATAGTCGCTCACCTTGGCAGCGGCATCACAGTCGGAGCGCATGTTAACGGAAGGGTTGTTGATGTAAACCAGGGTCATGACGGCGAAGGGCCCTTTGCCCCTTTGAGAAGCGGCACTTTACCTGCCGGCGACCTGGTAAGGCTATGCTACAGCGGAAAATACAAAAAGGAGGAGGTGCTTAAGATGCTTACCGGCAAGGGCGGACTGTTTGCATGGTTTGGCACCATGAGCACTATAGAGATTGAGCAGATGGCAATGAGCGGTAATAAAAAGGCAAAGCTTGTGCTGAGTGCCATGGCATACCAGGTGGCAAAGAACATTGGCGGTATGTACGCCGTTCTTGAAGGAAATGTGGATGCCATACTGATATCGGGCGAGATTGCCAACAGCAAGTATTTTACCGATATGATCCTTAAAAGGGTCAGAGATATGGCTCCTGTACATGTCTTCCCGGGTTCTGACGAGATAGAGGCCCTGGGTATGAACGGGCTTATGGCAATTAAGGGAGAAATTGAGATCAAGGAATATTGAAAGGTCAAAATCAGTACCTTTCAAGCCACCTGTAACGCCTCTGGGTGTCTCCAAAGCGAAGGTTAACCATTAACTCGTGGGAACCGAAGTTCTGATGGCTCATACTGTTTAAAGAGTAGTCATAGGCATATCCGAAATGGAGGCGCTCAAACCTGAAACCCACCATAAAGACCACAGCTCCCACCGACCGATATGATAATCCGCCCCAGTACTGATCGCCGTAATAAAACTTGGACCCCACATCAAACTTGTATGATGAGTTGAAAGAAGTCTGTGCCATAAAGAGCGGCTCGACAGTTACATTATTTTCAAGGGTGAATGAGTAGCCACCCATCAGGTATAACACCCTTTCCATCCTGAAATCCTGCAGTCCGTCATGTCCGAATTTTAAAACAGACTGAAGCATCTGTGTAGATGAAAGACCGACATAATACGAGGGGCCCCAGAGATGGACTCCGGCATTTACATCAGGTACATAAAGCGCCTGGCCAATAGCCCCCATTAATGGGTCGTAATCCTGTTCAAATTCAATTCTCCGCTCATCAACCTTCATCTGAAAACCTGTTGCCGATATCCCGAATGAAAGCTGGTGTTCCTGCATCCATATATGGTATGCATATGTTACCTGCAAACCCGTCCGGTCGATAAGCCCGCTCCTGTCATTATAGATATACCCCCCAAGAGCGACATTACCACTCCTGAACAGGTTGGCCAGGCTTCTCCGGTCTGGTAATCCAGGACGTTGAGGCGGTGATTTAATAATCCTTGCATCGGCACTCAATGCTACTGTTCTGGGAGAATAAGGAAGGCCCATCCACTGCTCACGTGCTGTAAGGTTTATTGTAGTCAGTCCGTCATACCCGGCAACGGCAGGATTAAGCAAAAAGCGGTTCATCATGTACTGGCTGTACATGGGCATCTGCTGTGAAAACGCACCAGCAGAAAAAAACATCAGCAATGTCAGAAATGCCAACCTTTGCATAGTACAGCCCCTTATCCGTCTGTATCTGCCGGAACACAACCGGTAAACCGGCAGTAATAAAAAATTATGTGATAAGCTAAAATAACTCTATTCATTCAATTATCCTATTATAATACTTTAAAGACACTAAAAATGTTGCCATTTTACCACCAACAAATCCGTAGCAGGCAGTCTCATGCTTATTGACCCTATGATATTTACAACCTCTTACAACCTCTTACAACCCGTTGTACAATGAAAAGAGGGCCGTCACATATACGGCCCTCCCGGATTCATATAGCCGGTTGAACATCAGTATCTGTTCAACCAGCGGTAGCGCCTCGCAGTATCACCGAATTTAACGCTAACCATAAACTCGTGCGAGCCAAAACTATGCTTGCGGATACTGCTCATAGAATAATCAAAGGCATATCCAAAATAGAACCTGTCAACCTTTACCCCTCCCATCATTATGAGGGCTCCCGAAGTACGGTATGATATACCGCCCCAGTAGTCATCTCTGAAGTATATCCTTGTATTAAGGTCTACCTGCACCTTGCTTTCAAAAGTAGCCTGGACAAGGATTGAAGGTTCAACCGTAACATTATTGTCGAGAAAAAAACCATATCCACCCATCAGGTAAAAGTGCCTGAGCATCTTATAATCCCTGAAGCCGTCATTTCCAAATTTAAGGGCGGACTGGAGCAGCTGTGCAGTTGAAAAACCAAGGTAGTAATCCGGGCTGCTGTAATAGATGCCAAGATTAACATCGGGTACAAACAAGGCATTTCTGTTGTTCATCAGGAGTGGGTCATCCACCTCATTAAGCAATATGTTCCTGTCATCCAGCTTAAGCTGGTAGCCAGTAAGAGATATGCCGAATGACAACTGGTCGCGGTCCATCATTATATGATAGGCATAGGTACCCTGAAAACCTGTCCGGTCAATTATACCGTTGCGATCGTTAAAAATATATCCGCCTACACCTACATTCCCACTGCGGCTCATTTGTGTGGGGCGGTGCCTTACCGAACGTCCACGTGAGATGGGGCTGTTCCTCAATAATCTTGACTGCCCGCTAATAGCAATGGTTCGTGGAGCATTCTCAAATCCAAGCCATTGTTCCCTGGCGGTAAGATTAAAGGAAGTAAGTCCGTCGTTACCGGCTACTGCAGGGTTAAGCAGAAAGCTGTTCATCATGTACTGCGAATACAGGGGCAACTGCTGCGCCCTGACTGCAGGCCAAACAATTGTAGAAAAAGTTATTAATAATATTATCTTCCTTATTGCAAATCCAAACTTCATAAGGATCCTCTCAATCTCGTTTTTAATTATCAGACAATCGTTTCATATGCTGTTCTTTTGTACGGGCACCCTCTTCTGTTCGTTACACTCCTGCCGTTCCTTTCCACGAAAGTGAAATAATGACTGATAAATGTATTTGTTTTTATGATAAAAAAATCCGGCCCCCGTTAACGAATAACGGGCCCGGATTTTCATATAAGCTTTTTACTGTCATCTGACAATAGTAATGTTACCTGTTATGTCTCTTTCGCCAGGTTCGTTGAGTGTTATCACGTAGTGGTATGAATCCATCTGCAACGGCCTGCCGCGGTATGTACCGTCCCATGGCGCCGGATAGCCGGGCTCCGAACGGAATACAATCTCACCCCAGCGATTGAACACCTCAACAACCGCATTCGGGAAGTTCACGAACAGTTCCTGGCCCTCATTGTCGGTAATTATCCACGTGTCGTTAATACCGTCATCATTCGGCGTGAAAACTGTCGGGATAATCAAACTGATACTCTCTTCAAAATCTATGAATATTGTATCTGAAGCACTGCATCCTTCCATGGTGGTAACTTCAACCCATACTGTTACAGGTGCATCTGTTCCGAATATGCGGACAGTCTGGCTGATATCGCCGGTTGACCATTCATACAGGAAGCCGTCGTCACCGGCATCGAGCAGGATGCTTTCATCAATCATCAGGGTGGTGTCAGGACCCAGATCGACCACAGGCAACGGGTTAACAACCAGCTCTACGGTATCCGATCCAATCAGCCCGTTTTCATCGACAACCTGCACCCAGTAAGTACCGGGCTCTCCGGTGGCAAATGTCTGGGTTATATAATCGCTGTCATCGTTCCACAGGTAGGAAACAAAGCCGCTTCCTGCATCAAAAACGTGGATCTCTCCTTCACATATCTCAATAACCGCCGGGAACGGATCAAAATCGAAACGATCGGTCACCTCAACAAATGTAGTGACAGTATCGCCGACACAGCCGTATATATTGGTCTCTATTACTTTTATCTCATATATACCAGGGGTTATTCCCCAATCCACTTCAACCTGGTCGTTGAAATAGGAGGATATAACACCGCCATCATCAACGATCCACTCATAAAGCGAACCGGGGGTTTCATCAACCCCGTACCGCACACCGGAAGCACCGGCATGGACAGTGTGTAACACCTGTCCATGCGCGGCCACCCCGATAAAAAGAGCGGTCAAAACTGATATGAGAGTTTTTTGGAGCAACTTATTCTAAACTAATCTCTGATTGTTACTTTCTATCTTAACACCTGGA
>SLRB01000070.1 GCA_007131165.1 Bacteroidales bacterium
AAAATACCCGGATATTCTGAATGTTAAATTATCGTTAAACAATCATACAAACTTCTGCAGATCCTGTGAATGCCGGCCGTGTATACCGGCAACCGGCCGGGGATCTGGCCAGGTTCCGGATATTTGATCACTACTCCTCTCACAGGCTGCGGGGCAAATGGATTTACCCCGCAAGCCATACACCTGAACAACAATAAGTTAAAGGCAATAATTTTTTAATCCGGAACCAACACAAAGAAAATAAATAATGGTTAACCGTGGTAGAATAAAATTATTCAAGATATCAATATTTTATCAACAATGATCCTTGTTGCACCGGTTTCCGATCTGACATACCCGCCGGCTTTTTCACCCGCGTATTGCAGGAGGTCCGGCCCGGCAAAAAGCTCGTCGACTTTTTTTGCAAAACCTTCATAACTGCTTACGGCGAATGCCCCCCCGATACTCACCAGTCCGACCGCTTCCCTGAAGCTCCTGTATTTGGGCCCGAATATGGCCGGTATATTAAAAACACAGGCTTCCAGCACGTTATGTATGTTTTTCCCAAACCCGCCCCCGATGTATGCCAGGCTGCCATAGGCGTAAAGGGATGATAGCATCCCAATATTATCAATAATCATTATCCGGGCAGAGCGAAGATCAGACGATGCCGAACGCGAAAACCTGGCAACAGGCAGTTTGAAACCCTCCTCCAGGCGGGAAATCTCATTTTCATCTATTTCGTGCGGGGCAACTATCAGCTTGATATTGTTGTCTGTCAGGTTCATATACCTTACCCACAGGGAGTGATCGGGCGGCCATGTGCTTCCGGCAACTACGGCAAAGGCCCCGCTGGTAAAAGTTTCTGCTTCCTTTATATTCCGGCCGGCGCCGGCGATTGAAACAACCCGGTCAAACCTTGTGTCGCCCGATACCGTGACCTCCTCAATAACGGCTGAACTGAGAAGGCTGGCCGATTCTTTACCCTGAACGAATATATGTGTGAACATCCTGAGCATACCGGCAAACCACCGGCCGTACCACTTGAAGAATATCTGACCGGGCCGGAAGTTTGCAGAGATAAGGTAAAGAGGTATCCCCCTTTTGTTGAGCTCGCTGATATAGTTGTACCAGAATTCATATTTGACAAAAACAGCCATCGCGGGGCGGAAAGTCCTGACAAACCTGCGTGCATTGCCGGGGGTGTCGGCCGGTAGGTAACATACGGCATCGGCATGGGCATAGTCCTTCCTTATTTCATAACCTGAGGGAGAAAAGAAGGTGAGCAGTATAAAAATATCCGGATCGCGTCTCCTCACTTCCTCTATGACCGGCCTGCCCTGTTCGAATTCGCCAAGCGAGGCGCAGTGGAACCATATTACTCTCCGGCCGCCGCTGTCAAAACCTTTCCACCGGCCGAAAAAGCCCCTCCTTCCCTTGCTCCAGAGTTGGGCCTTCCTGCTGAAAAGGGCAGCCAGACCAATAATCAGGCAATAGGTCCTTATTCCAAGATTGTACAGGATATGCATATGAGGTGCACCGGGTTGATGACCCGGCAAAGGTACTTTGGAATCTCAATTATTCAAAGCAGGTCTGCAAAACATGTACCTAATTGTTATTATTTTCGTTCTCTAGTTACCCAAAGCAGCTCCTGTTTGAAAAAGCTGGTATTTATATTAGTGATCCTGGTCTTCCCGTCATGTCTCTTTTCCCAGGAGCTTTCGGGCTTGAGGGAAAAGATCGTCACTGCCGGCAACGATACCATCAGGCTTGACACTATAGCCATAGTCCCGGGAAGCATAACTCTCACAACCTTTTCAGGTGAGCAGGTAGACAGCTCGTTGTACAGGGTATGCCCACTTGACGCACTCATTCTGCCGGCCAGGGATTTCCCGTGGTTGGGCGAGGAGCTGATCGCCACATACCGGGTTTTTATGGCAGGCCCTGACCTGGCCCTCAGCAGAAAGGACACTGCCCTTATAGTGCCCTGGCAAAGAGAAGAGATGGCAGAGGATCCCTACCGTTATTCCTATCGTCCTGTTGAGGAGGATTTCTGGAAGGAGGAGAGGCTGATGCGCAGCGGCAGCATATCAAGGGGCATCAGCTTTGGCAATAACCAGGATGTTATAGTCAACTCGAACCTCAACCTGCAGTTATCAGGCAAGCTTGACGACAACCTCAATATAGTAGCGAGTATATCCGACCAGAACATCCCTCTGCAACCCGAAGGTTATTCCATGCAGCTGCATGAGTTTGACAGGGTGTTTATACAGCTCTATAATGACAATGTTGCCATTACGGCAGGCGATTTCGGGGTTAGAGGAGGCGGAGGCACCTTTCTTCCGCTTGACAGGAAAGCACAGGGGGTGCAGTTTGCCGCCTCCCTGGAGCCGCGGAGCGGACCATTTACAGGAGTGAGCAACACTGCCGGAGCAGCGATGGCTAAAGGCCGTTACCACCGCAACAGCTTTAGCGGCATGGAAGGCAATCAGGGACCCTATAAGCTGTCAGGGCCGAACAACGAGCTGTTCATCGTGGTGCTGGCCGGAAGCGAAAGGGTCTATGTTGACGGCCGGCTGCTGACCAGGGGAGCTGACAGGCATTATGTGATCGATTACAACCTGGCAGAAATCACCTTCACCTCCAACATGCCCATTACCAAAGACAGGCGCATAATAGTCGAGTTTGAATACTCCGACAGGAACTTCGCAAGGTATATGCTGACAAACACAACGGGCCTCGAAACCGCGAAAGGCAGTTACTTTGTCAACATTTACTCCGAGCATGATGCCAGGAACCAGCCTGTGCTGCAGGAGCTCAGTGACGATGATATTGAGCTCATGGCCTCAGTGGGCGACAGCCTGCACCTGGCATGGCTTCCCAGGGTCGACAGCGTTGAATTCAGGAACGACATTGTACTTTACGAAAAAACAGATACTGTGGCCAATGGTATAAGCTACGGCATATACAGGTATTCGGTCGATCCGCAGAAAGCTTTCTTCAGGCCGGCTTTCTCATATGTGGGCGAAAACCGGGGGAACTACAGGCAGGTAAGAAGCGCGGCAAACGGCAGGGTTTTTGAGTGGACCGCGCCGGTAAACGGAGTGCCTTCGGGCACACATGAGCCGGTAACACGGCTGGTCTCACCAAAAAAGCACCAGGTTGCCAGTTTCGGAGGTGCACGGAGTATATCGGCAAACAGTGAGGCAAGCTTTGAACTGGCGGTAAGCAACAACGACCTGAACACTTTTTCTGCACTGGACAATGAGAATAATACCGGGATGGCATTCCGCACAGGCATTGATAATATTATTCCCCTTGACGGTGAAGGCCGCTTTGCTGAAGCAGGGGCTGAATACGAATTTGCAGGAAACAGGTTTACAACGACCGAGAGGTACAGGCCGCCTGAGTTTGAAAGGGACTGGAACCTGTCGGCGGCCACAGCTAACACAGATGAACACATTCTTGGATGGTATGCGGGCTATAACGGAAATGAATTGTATGCCCGCTACAGGGGAGAATATCTTGCGCTGCCTGGTATGTACAACGGGTTACGAAATAATCTGGAGACCTCAGCCCGGGCAGCCGGATTTGACGGGAGCCTGGGAGTAAGCTACCTGAAAACCGGCACGCCGTTGTCAGGTTCGGGCTTCCTGAGGCACAGGGCAGAGGTCAGCAGGCCCTTTTGGCTCCTTATCATGGGTGTGCGAAGCGAAGGTGAAAACAACAGGAAAGAAGATACAGGCTCCGGATCACTTTTGCCGTCAAGTTTTGCCTTCCATCAGAGGGAGATCTTCCTGCAGAATCCCGACACTTCGGCTTTCCATTTCTTTAGCGCTTACCGCGAACGGGACGACAGACTGCCCCTTAATAACCAGCTTGTGCATTATTCACTTGCAAGGGAGATATCGGCAGGCTTCAGATCACAACTCGCACACGGGAACCGGCTGTCTGCCACCTTGCACCACCGCACCCTCGGACTGGACGAAGGCAGGGAGGATGAGACAGCCTGGAGTGGAATGCAAAGTCAGGCAAACAGGCCTGATAACTCAATAAACGGCAGGATGGAGGCTGTCCTTGCAACACCCGGAGGCGCCCTTCGGGGGAGCCTGTTTTATGAGACAGGTTCGGGACTTGAAATGAAGAGGGATTTTATGTTCATAGAGGTTGCAAGGGGGCAGGGAACGCATACGTGGACCGACTACAACGAAAACGGGATAAAAGAACTGGACGAGTTCGAACCCGCCGCATTCCCCGATCAGGCCAATTACATAAGGATATTGATCCCTTCAGACGATTTTGTACGTACCCGTAGCGGTCAATTCAGCCAGACCCTGCGCCTGGGCACGCCCTCCTCATGGCACAGTGCAGGTGGTGTCAGGGGGCTGTTGTCGCTTTTCTCAAACAGTGCAGCATTCCGGGCAGGCCATAAAACAACCGGCAACGATGTTCGCGATTTCTCACCCTTTCACACCGACCTTGCCGACACCAGCCTGATAAACCTGACATCCTCATTCAGGAACACCCTTTCTTTCCGGTCGCCTGCACGAAGCTTTTCACTGGAGTACCTCCATACAGACAACAGATCGCGAAACCTTCTGGTTAACGGCCTTGAAACCAGGGAAAACCGGTCAGATGCGCTTCACGGCCGTTATGAGCCCATCCCTTCAGTTACATTCACAGGAAGGGTTGAAACAGGTGCGAGGCAACACAACTCCGAATTTTTCCCCGGAAGGGATTTCAATATTGACATGATACAGGGAAAGGCAGGAATTTCATTACAGCCGGGATACATGCTGCAAACAGCGCTGCATGTTGAATATACCGGACAAACCAATAGCCCGGGCAACGAAAAATCAATACAGCACAAACTGGGTGCAGAATTGAGCTATACGGCCCCTGAAAAGGGGAGTATCACGGCAGGGGCAGACTATTACCATATTGAATACAGCGCTGCTCCAAACACGCCTCTGGGCTGGGAGATGCTCGGGGGATTGAGGCCGGGAAGCAATATCGTACTCAATATACAATGGCAGCAGACCTTTGCAGGCAATCTGCAGTTAAGCCTTAACTACAATGGCAGAACCAGTCCGGGTCTAAGGTTCATACATACCGGCGGCATGCAGGTACGGGCATATTTCTGATTGCAAACAAACCCGGGCCTTCCGGTCAGAAAGCTGCCATCAGCAGGTCAATATCTTTGCTGGGTAAATCAAACAACCGGCCAATGTAAGGGTTTGTAAGCAATCCGTTATACATGTAAACCCCTTTCCTCAGGCCCGGGTTATCGAGAAGAGAAGCCTTGATACCCCCGGATTCCCCGATTGACAAAAGCAGCGGTGCAAAGATGTTGCTCAGCGCAATTGTGGCTGTACGCGCCACCATGGAAGTTATATTCGGAACACAATAATGTATGACGCCGTGCCTGGTAAACACCGGTGTATCATGTGTACGGCACTCCGAAGTTTCGATACATCCGCCCTGGTCAATGCTCAGATCGACAATAACGGCACCCTGTTTCATATCTTTAACCATCTCTTCGGTAATAAGGAACCTTGGACCTTCGGTACCCAGGTGAATGGCCCCAATAACAGCATCGGCGCTTTTAAGGGCCCTGGAAACAACCCTTGGATGATATATGGAGGTATAGAGCCTCTGTCCGAGTATATCCTGAAGACGGCGCAGCCTGTCGACTGAATGATCGAATACCTTTACAAATGCCCCCAGTCCGATCGCCGCCCTTGCAGCGGTTTCGGCAGCCGTACCTGCACCAAGTATAACGACTTCGGTCGGGGTTATACCGGTAATACCGCCAAGCATCACCCCCTTGCCCTGGCTCCGGTTTGAAAGGTATTCGGCTGCTATCAGGATGGCTGCACCCCCGGCTATTTCATTCATTGACCTGGTTACAGGGTACGAATTGTCGTTGTTGCGCAGATGCTCAAAAGATATGGCCGTTACTTTCTTTTTCATCAGCTGCTGAAAAAAGCTTTTCTCCTGCATTGAATGTCTGAGCGAGGATATGAGTAGCTGGCTGCCCTTCATATGCTCAATCTCTGCAGCCACCGGAGGAGCTACCTTAAGTACTATATCACTCCGGGCAAAGATCTCCTGGTGTTCGTCGATAATAAATCCGCCACACTCGCTGTAATCCCTGTCAAAGTAGTTAGCCCCCCCGGCCGCCTCCTTCTCGATAAGCACCTGGTGCCCGTTCCCCACAAGAAGCTCAACGGCCTCCGGGGTAAGGGCTGTGCGGCGCTCATCATTTCCGGCCTCTTTCGGGATACCCACAACGAGTTGTTTTCTTTTTCTGCCGGTTTCAAGAACCTCTTCCTGCGGCATAAGACTTCCTTTGCCGAGTGCCCAGGAGTGGGAGAACTTCTGATGCTGCATCCGTCGCGTTTTAGTAAATAGAAAAATTTATGTGCAAAGCAAGTTAATGAAAAAGGCGAATAGTTTCAAATCTTTTTACCCCTGTCATATTTCACTCAGACGCCGCCTGCCGTCATGCTGAACATCAATCTTCAGTGTTACTGCCTCTTCAGGCAGCAGTCCCTCAACCTTTTCCGGCCATTCAATGAAACAGGTGTTCCCGCTAAAGAAATAGTCCTCGTATCCCAGGTCCATTACCTCCTCCAAATCCTCTACACGGTAGAAATCAAAATGGTAAAAACTCTTTCCGCTACTGTTGCAGGTATATTCATTAACAAGTGCAAAAGTGGGACTGGTAACGGTCTGTCTGACACCCAGCTTTTTGCATATGGCCTTGATAAACGTTGTCTTCCCTGATCCCATGTCGCCGTAAAAGGCAAATATGCGGGGCCCGGGGAAAGAGGTTATAAGCTTCTCTGCCGCATTATCAATACCTGAAAGTTCGAATTCAATCGAGAACGGTTTGTCCATTTTTTAAAATTTCACAATTATCACCACCATTCCGGCTCAGCTCCGGTTATCCCTGCACTTACCCTATCAACCATTAAAACAAATAATTCCTGTTATTTCCGCGGTTCCAGAACAACGAAAGGCACCAGCATCTCCTCCAGTGAAACACCGCCATGCTGAAAAGTATTCCGGTAATAATTCGCATAATAGTTGTAATTGTTCGGGTAGGCAAAGAAATCCCTCCCGGTTGCAAAGATATAGGTTGAGCTCACATTGGCACGGGGTAAATGTATCTTTGACGGCGATTTCACCTCAAATACCTGCCGGGGGTTGTAGTTGAGGTTTTTACCCTGCTTGTAGCGAAGGTTGGTGGTAGTGCTGCGGTCGCCTATCACCTTTACCGGGTTATCGACTTTCACCGACCCGTGATCGGAGGTAATTACAACCCTGACATTCTCTTCAGAAAGTCTCCTCAACAGGTCCAGCAGGTATGAATGGCGGAACCAGGACCTTGTTAGCGACCTGTATGCAGCATCATCATCGGCAAGCTCCTTTATAACATCCATCTCGGTTCTGGCATGTGAAAGCATATCGACAAAATTATAAACCAGTACTGTCAGTGGATTTGTTATAACAGAGCTGATGTCTTCCGAAAGTTTCTTTCCGCCGGCCTTATTAAGAACCTTTTCGTAGTAAAAGCGCGGTTCCCCTCCCAGCCTTCTGAGCTGGTTGCCAAGAAGGGTCTCTTCATGAGGATTCTTGCTTCCCTCTTCATCTTCATTTACCCAGAGTTTGGGATAGAGTTTTTCAATATCCCACGGCATCAGTCCACCGAAAATAGCATTCCGCGCAAACTGGGTAGCGGTAGGCAATATGCTGCAGTACAGCTCATCCTTGTCTACCTGGTAATATTCGTTAAGATCGGGCAGGATCGCCTTCCACTGGTCATATCTCAAATTGTCGACCAGTATTACCACAACCTTCCTTGGCTGGCTCACCAGGGGGTAGATCTTCGACGGGAAAAGGGTATGCGACAACACAGGCCTGTCGCTATCACCGTCTTCAAACCAACGGGGATATCCCGATTTGATAAATTTGGCAAATTCACTGTTGGCCTCATGCTTCTGATGTGCAATAACCTCATTCATACCGGGGTCGGTTGAACTCTCGAGTTCCATATCCCAGTAAACCAGGCGGCGGTAAACATCTGCCCAGTCATTGAATGTGGCAGCACTGTTAATAGACATGCCAAGCCTGCCGAACTCCGACTGGTATGATGAAGTTATCTTTTTAGTAACCAGACTTCTGGTATCGGTATTTTTCTTTACGGCCAGCAATATCTGTTTTGGGTGCACGGGTTTTATAAGATAATCGGAAATTTTTGACCCGATAGCCTCCTCCATGATATTTTCTTCCTCGCTTTTGGTAATCATTACCACCGGCAATGCAGGAAATGACGATTTAATCTCCTCAAGGGTTTCAAGCCCGCTTTTACCCGGCATATATTCATCAAGAATGACCATGTCAGGATTTTGAGACCTGACCATATCCAGGGCATCCTGCCCGTTTGTAGCGGTCACAACCCGGTAACCTTTGGATTCAAGGAAAAGGACGTTAGGCTTTAGAAGGTCTATTTCATCATCAGCCCAGAGTATCGTTATCTGCTTCATATGCAACTGTTTTATTAAACCATTGGACTCGTCTGCCTGCAAGGACAATATAATATTACGGCTGGCCGCTACTACATGCCAGGATATTCCTCCTCAAAAAATCTGAGATAAGAGCCGATGTTCCTGTCCTGCAAAAAGAGGCTGTAATTTACAGGCGATATAACAAACATTGGGTAATCGCCGCGGGGGGTCTCGGCAAAGACTTCCTCAGATGCCGAGAAACGATTGAGATAGTCGAGCGATGAAGGCACGTCAGGAAAACCCTCTACCCTGAGAATGTGATAGTTTGTTGTAAATTGCTGACTGTTGACATTAAGATCGAGGCGTGCAAAATTGTCGACATTGAAATTCACTATATTAAAAACCATCCTGTTAATTAAATCCTGGTTATTATCGACAATAATGACGAAAAAGTGAACACCTTCCTGTCCCCCCTCATATATATCGGTATCTGCCTCCACTTCGGCATAACGGGTTGCTTCTGCATAATCATCGTCAAGGTAAGCGATCAGGCCGGCGGCATTAGCAGCCAGCTCTGTACCGGGCCAGGCCTCAATAAAGTCATTCAGCATTGCCCTGAAACGAGGAATATTGCCCATTGAGCCATAAGAAAGTGTAAGCAGGTATTCAAACCGGGAAACAAGGTCGCTTTCCGGCCATTCAGCAAGAGCGTGCCGGGCCCTGCCTGCCACCTCGTCGTACCGCTCCTCCCTGAAAAGGTAAAATGTCTCTTCATAATATCTCTCCGCTTCCCTCATCTTTTGCTCATATTCGACGAAATAGCCGGGGTTGGTCAGTATCGCCGCATATGCACTTTCGGGATGCTCCGACACTATAATCTGCTTGTACCTTTCGGCAGACCCGTGGTCATTGTTTTGCAGGCTAAGGTTATGCAGATCGTAAAGTGCAGGCAGCACATAGTTGCCGTCAGGATAGCGCCTGACCAGCTCCTCATATGCTCCGGCCGAGCGTTCATAATCACCCAGGCCATCCCTGTAAATAACCCCCATGTTATAAAGCGCATCCTGCAATCTGATATGAGACAAACTCATTGCCTCATCGGTAAGCGGTATGTTCCTGAGATAGAAATCCCTGCTGCCGGTATCAGTAACCTCTTCCTCACTTTCCGGATCTGCCTGTTCGTCATACACCGAGTCTGCAAACATGCCATCCGGTATTTCCTGCCTGTTCGACCTTCGCCAGTTGTCCTCGAGCCTCCTTTCACCCCAGAGGGATTCGAACTCATTCTGCCCGAACGTCACGGCAGAAGGGTTATAAAAATACCAGCCCCCGCCCGACCTTTCGGCCTGGTAACGGGCTGACTGTGCCGTGCGGGCAGCACGGTACTGCGGGGTCTGCCCTGCAAGCTGCTCACGTTGCCGGGCATCAGCCTCCTCTTTCCTTACCGCGGCAATGATATCGTCTATCCTCCTGTTTCTCTCTGCCTCACTCAGTGAAGCCAGGAACTGGACACTGTCCTCAAGCTGGTAAACCCTTATATTGTCAACCAGTGCTCTTAGCACTTCACCCTTTGACTCAATTGATTCACGGCCGGCAAACCCCCGGTCCATATTTATAAGTGCCGAATCATAGTAAGCCTGAGCCATGATATAATCGGGATGCCCGAAATAGATGTCTGCCAGGGCAAGATAAGTAACAGCCTTCTGCGACGGATTTGTCCCGCGGGCTCCGGCCGACAGCTTGTAATGCTTTATCGCATTTTCCTCGTCGCCGTCTCTGAGATAGATATTCCCGAGAGCATAATATACCTGGTCAAGGTAGTCCCTGTTTTTTTCATCCCGCAGCATCCTCTCAAGGGTGTTTATCATCCTTCCTGTTTCACCGTTGCCTGTTTCAACAACACCAGCCTGGCTTATACGCGCGTTGAAAACCATCTCATAGGGCGGGCTCATCCTTATGACCCGTGCATAATGGTCGGAGGCCTCCTGCAGATTCCCGTTACTCTCATTGAGTTGTGCAAGGATATAATGATATCTTACCCTCCGGCTCTTGCCGCTGATACTTTCAAGCGACTTTTCGAGATTATCAATTGCCCGGCCTGTTTGTCCCAGCCTCAGGTGGTAATCGGCTACCGTTGCATAAAGTTCTCCTTCGAGGCCTGATGGAAATTCAGGATCATCATACATCTGGTCAAAAAGCATCCTGGCTTCATTGAACCTGCCGGTCTCTATATAGGTCCGGGCCAGCCATACCCTTGCTTCATGCCGTTCGTCGTTGAGGGCATACTCCCTGATAATGAACATAAAAGCCTGGGCGGCCGGTACAAAGTCGTGCTTATGGAAATGTGCCTTGCCGGCCAGCAGGTAGCTCTGCCTGACCCACCTGTTATATTCATTCTGCCTGTAAAAATCCGCGTCCCTGCTGAACAGGAAACCTCTTCCCTCTTCCGGCCTGGCAGTGATAGACTTATTTGTTATAACCTTTGAGGCTTTGTCTATAGCCCTGTCCATCTGGGGAGCGACTGATCTTGCAATATCAGGGTCGGTATAGAGGAATACCGGCAACACCTTGTTAAAGTCGTACCTGAAGTTCCTCTCTATGTTCCTTACACCCGACCTGAAGCTTTCCCTGCCATTGAAATAAGCATTGTACTTAGCAGTAACCTGGTGATAGGTACGTGTAAGCAGCGTGTTCTTCTGCGTAGAGCATGATACAATGCCCGAAAAGACAAACAGGGTTAGTAAGATCCTGACTCTTGCATGCATAAATGCAGTTATTTTTTGGTGCACCACCCGGGGGTCCGGTTTCGGCAACGAAAATCCCTTCCGTCGGTAACGGTTACTTTTAATGCTTAATACAATAACTGCTAAAATCCTGACATATTATTTGTCCGCTATAAAAAAACAGCAGGCAGGCATCAGGCAGCAACAACCTCCTTTATTTCGGGTATATCAGTTTTTATTGCCTGTTCAACCCCGGCCTTCAGTGTCTGCATACTGAAGGGGCAACCGTGGCAGGCACCTGTGAGCCTTACTTTTAGCACATTATCATCGGTAAGCTCTACAACCTCAATATCTCCTCCGTCTGCCTGCAGGTATGGCCTTACCTTTGCCAGGGTAGCTTCGACACGTTCCAATAATTCTTCCTTTGACATATATATATAATTTAAACTGTTATTAATTTAAGTCTTCCTGTTTTTTTCAGTTTATATCCAACTATTACCTTTATGCACGCGTGAGTTTAATGCATTGTTACTTTCGCTTTATTTCAACCTTTTTAGTAGGCTCCATCGTCCTGTTACGGATATCTACAGCTTCAACAACCTTTTCGGCGAGACTGGTGAAGGCTGCAGCAGTTTCATTGCCTTCAAGTGCTACGGGCAGGCCCTTATCGCCTCCCTCACTAATTCCCTGCACAACTGGTATTTGTGCAAGAACGGGAAGATCAAGCTTTTCAGCCAGCTTCCTGCAGCCGTCGCGGCCAAATATGTAGTAGCGGTTTTCAGGCAGCTCGGCTGGGGTAAACCAGGCCATGTTCTCAACCAGTCCCAGAACAGGGACAGATATATCTTCACTTCTGAACATTGCCACACCTTTTGTAACATCTGCAAGGGCCACGTCCTGGGGTGTGCTTACAATAATTGCACCTGTAACGGGTAACTCCTGCACAAGGGTAAGGTGAATATCGCTTGTTCCCGGAGGCAGGTCAAAGATCATGTAATCAAGCTCTCCCCAGTCGGCGTCACCTATCAGCTGCTTCAATGCGCCGGTAGCCATGGGCCCCCTCCATATCAAAGCATTGTCGGCAGGAACGAACAGTCCCACAGAAAGAAATTTCACGCCGTATTTTTTCTCGGGTATGATGACGCTCCTGTCGCCCTCCTTTCTCACGCGGGGCCTTGTATCGCCTGCACCGAGCATCTTGGGCACCGACGGGCCAAAAATATCAGCGTCAAGCAACCCTACGTCGTAACCCCTTTTTGCCAGCGCTATTGCAAGGTTAACGGCAACGGTTGACTTGCCCACGCCTCCCTTGCCGGAAGCCACTGCAATCACATTCTTTACACCGGCAAGTACAGGAGGGGGGGTCTTCTGCCGGGGAGCATCCATAACAATATCTATTTCAAGTCCGGGACCCTCGCCGAAGGCCGACCTGAGTGTCTTCTCACAGGCAATCTTGACAGCCTTCACAAACGGGTCACGGCGGCCGCCGGTATCAAGGCTGAACCTGATGTTTCGGTCGTTAACCTCCAGATCTCTGACCATGGAGATAGTTACTATATCCTTACCTGATCCTGGATGGTTTATTCCCTTGAGTATTTCAACCACCTTTGCTTCTGTAGGTACCATCTGATCCAATATTATTGCTATTTAAACCAAATATTGACTGTAAAGATATTAATTTTTTTCATCGTACCTTATTGCACAGTATTATCCCAGTTCTGCAGAAGGATCCCAGAAGAGCCTGCCGAAGTCAGCCACCCTGTCGTCCACAACCCGCACATTTTCATTCTCCAGTAACTGCTGCATAGCATCCGGAGTTCCGAAATGGTGCTTACCGGTAAGAAATCCGTTACGGTTCACAACACGGTGGGCCGGTATGAATTCACCACTGCCGTGACAATTATTCAGGGCCCATCCAACCATACGGGCCGACCCGGTTGAGCCGAGGTACCGGGCAATAGCCCCGTACGTGCTTACCCTGCCAAAAGGAATAAGCGAGGTAACCCTGTACACCTTTTCAAAAAAATTACCTTCACTGTTCATCCGGCTCCGTAATTGTCTCGTTTCCGTCAATCCTGAATTTTATATAACATATAGGCTTACCCCTGTCAAGGAATTGCTGCTCATAATATGTCCTGATCGAAAGGATCTTTCCGGCTTCATTGCCGGCATACAGGTTGTCGGTCTTATTCATCAACTCAAGTTTGTTGCTCTCAATCACGGCCAGGGTGTAACTGTAAAGCTCCCTGCTGTCTGTTTTAAGATGCAGCTGTCCCCCCGGCTGCAGGAATTCCCTGTACCTGTTAAGAAAAACGGGGGCAGTAAGCCGTCTGGAGGATTTTTTGGGCTGGGGGTCAGGAAAGGTTATCCATATCTCACTTATTTCGCCCGGGGCAAAGAAAGACGATATCAGTTCAATGCGTGTGCGCAGAAATCCGGCATTGGGCAGGTTGTTTTCAAGGGCATGGCGGGCTCCTTTCCACATCCTGGCACCCTTTATGTCAACACCCAGGAAGTTCTTCCCGGGAAACATCTTTGCCAGCCCCACGGTATATTCCCCCTTCCCGCACCCGAGCTCCAGAACAAGAGGCGCTGACCGGCCAAAAAACTCGCCTGACCATTTCCCGTAAAGATCGTGTTTCCTGTCGTAAACCTGTCCGGTCTCCGCCTGTACGACATTTTTAAACCCCTGCAATTCTTTAAACCTCTGCAGTTTCTTCTTTCCCACTGTAAATAAATATTTCCGGAATCACTGACCCGAGAGCTCTACCTTCAGCCCGATATCGGTAATACCGGGCAGGTATTCCTTCCTCATGGCCTGTTCAATTTCAAATGTATATATCCCCCTTTCGGGGAAGCGCACGTTCCGCCTGTAGAAAAAACGGTTCTGCCAGATGCTCCCGAAGCCTCTTCCTTTCCATTTTCCCGAGGGTTCGGCAAGAATGAGCTCAAGAGTATCCCTTGTAAATGAGCCGCCCGGTGAGGAGACCGATATGAAAAGGAAAAGGTTGCTGTTAGGATACTCTCCTGTGTTCCTGACATTAATAAGCAGATCGTGTGGCCTCAGCGTATCATCTATCCCGACTTCAAAAACCGGTATGTTGTGACGGTTCCAAACGGCATCGGGAATACGGCTGTTTTGCTCGTAAACAACACCGGGGTTACATGCTGCCGCAAGCAATGCAAACAATACCAGGACAGCCGCATTTCCTCCACGTAAAACAGGTTTATTGCTTTTTATCATTTCTCTTTCCTTTGAGCTTGTTCTTCTTTTTGCGACTTTTCTTTTTCTTCTTAACCTTTCTTGAAGCATCATCGAAACGCGTCAGGCTATCGTCGGAAAATACATCATTCATCTCAATTGTTACATCAGTCTGCATAGCCGTCTGTTCTAAAAGCTTTACCGGCTTTTTGCCATTATTGTTCAGCCTGATGACCTCCTTGACTCTTTCAATGCCGAGTGAAACCATGTTGAGACCTGACCCGGGTTCAGATGAGTACCAGACAAGCTTTTTAAAAATATCGGCTTTCTGAAAAAAATACTTTCCCTCAGAAGTCTCCAGCACCTTCGTCAGGTCGGGAAACTCTTTCTTTGCATCACTGTACACCTCCACCTCGTAGTTGATGCAGCATTTGAGCTTGCTGCACTGGCCGGCCAGCTTCTGGGGATTGAGCGAAATTTCCTGCACCCTCGCGGCATTGGTGGTGACAGATGTGAAGTTGGTAAGCCACGTACTGCAGCACAGCTGGCGTCCACAAGCCCCTATGCCCCCTATTCGTCCTGCTTCCTGCCTCGCGCCCACCTGCCTCATTTCAATCCTCACCCTGAACTCCTCGGCCAGCACCTTGATCAGTTCACGAAAATCAACACGCTCTTCGGCAATGTAATAGAAAATGGCTTTTGTTCTGTCACCCTGGTACTCAACATCGCCTATCTTCATGTCAAGTTTGAGTGAATCAGATATCTGCCGGGCCTTTAGCATCGTAGGTATCTCAAGCGATATAGCCTCTTTCCATTTCTCAATATCGGCCGGTTTGGCTTTCCGGTAAACTTTTTTCAGACTCTCATCCTCAGGCGACACATTGTATTTCTTCATCTGTTCCAAAACCAGTTCGCCCCTGAGTGAGACAACCCCGATATCATGGCCGGGTGATGATTCGACTGCAACAACATCTCCTTTCTTAAGGATCAGCTTATTCACATTCCTGTAGAACCCCTTTCTTGTATTCTTGAACCTGATCTCAACAATATCATGTTTGCCAGGAAGGTCTCTCAGGTCTGAGAGCCAGTCATAAACATCCAGGCTGTTACAGGCACAGTGCTTGTTGTGATCGGTAGCCGTTTCTGATAGTATGGCGGAGCATCCCCGGCAATAAACTGTCATTTCCGTCAATTCAACTTTTTGTTTAGCTTTAAAGTACAAAAGTAATAAAACCTAGGTTTTTAACAACCGTGCTGTTTTGATGGCGAGATCAAACAGCACAAGACGGCTGTAACCGTTGTGTTCAATGTGGACCGATGCCATGCTGAACTCATCGCACAGGCTATATATGTTTCCGGGGTGGATGAATTTTGAAAACTTAACCGACCAGTCCCTTTCATCCTCAGCAAGGAGATCCATATCCCCCGCCTCGATATTCATTATGAAATTGCCCCTGATAAGCCCCAGTGCATAGCCCAGGAAATGCTTTTGCCTTTCCCTGCCCCTTGCCGCCAACTCCTCAACCCATTGGTTTACCCCCACGAAGTCGGGAACAAAGCATAACCGCATCAGCCTGACGAACATGCTGAAATAATAGGCAGCCTCTTCACCTTCCCGGAGAAGCTCCTGCAACCTCAGGTAGCTGCCTTCTGAAAGCTTCAGGAGCCTGTCAGTCCGCGCCGGATCGTCTATACCCCTCTCTGCAAGGATACTTTCCAGCCCATCCCTGTCCATACCCGGCACCCGGAAAATCTGTGTCCGGGAGAGCATGGTTGGCAGCATCTGGTCGGTATCGCCGGCAATAAGCATGAAAAGAGTGCCGCCGGGAGGCTCCTCAAGAATCTTAAGCAGCTTGTTGGCTGCTGTCTGGTTCATCTTTTCGGCCATCCATATGACCATTACCTTGTATCGTGCCTCAAAGCTTTTGAGCGAAAGCTTTCTGACTATCTGCATGCTTTCACTCCTGCTGATAAACCCCTGCTTGTTCTCAACACCCATGGCTTCAAGCCACATAAACAGGCTCATATAATGGTTTTCCAGCACCTTTTCCCGCCACAGGGCTATATAATCGTCGCTAACCGGATCCTTTACCCCGTCATTCTTTCTTGCCACAGGGAAAACGAAATGCAGGTCGGGATGCTCAAGCCTTGCATACTTCCTGCAGGACGGGCATTTCCCGCAGGCATCGGCAGGTTGCCTGTCTTCACAATTCAGATATCCTGCAAACGCAACAGCCAGACCAAGTCCGCCTGTCCCCTGCCTTCCGGTAAAAAGCATGGCATGGGGAACCCTGTCCCTGCCGGCAACCTGTAACAGGTTTTCCTTTAACTCCCTGCAGCCTGCAACATCTTTGAACAGCATATCTTTAAAAGCGGTTTTTTGACAAAAAAATAAACGACCCTGTTTGTTAAGATCATCGCCAGGCAAAGTTAAAATAAAAAATAGTTTTTTACTTTTGCACATACCGTTCTCCCTGCAGGTAAAAAGTGCTGCAGGTAAGTTATAAAACCAGGTTCTAAAGGCTCGGGGACATATCCCGGTTAATGCTGAATATCAATTACTAACTATAATCAGAAGAAATGAAGACAATCGAAACATTTGATTTTAAGAAAAAAAAGGCCCTTGTCAGGGTAGACTTCAACGTTCCTCTCAACAGTAACTTTGAGATAACCGATGACAACAGGATAAAGGCGGCCATGCCTACCATAAAAAAGATCCTTAACTCGGGCGGGTCGGTCATCCTTATGTCACACCTGGGCAGGCCAAAGTCGGGATTCGAGGAGAAGTTTTCACTTAAGCACCTCGTTAAGCATGTTTCCAAACTTGCCGGGGCACCGGTCAAATTTGCAAGTGACTGCATCGGCAATGTACCTATGGAGATGTCCAGGGACCTTAAACCCGGTGAAATTCTCCTTCTTGAGAACCTGAGGTTCCACAAAGAAGAGGAAAAGGGTAACGAGGAGTTTGCAGAAGGACTGGCCTCGCTTGCCGATGTTTATGTTAACGACGCCTTCGGAACCGCCCATCGTGCACATGCATCGACAGCCATTGTTGCCAAATTCTTTCCCGATAACAAAATGTTCGGCTACCTGATCGAGAGCGAGCTCAAGAGCATGGATAAAGTACTCAGGGAACCCAGCAAGCCTTTTACCGCCATAATGGGCGGCGCCAAAGTATCCGACAAGATACTGATAATAGAGAATTTGCTTGACAGGGTCGATAACCTTGTTATCGGTGGAGGTATGACCTACACCTTTATCAAGGCCCGGGGAGGTGATATCGGTTCGTCGATCGTAGAGGAGGATAAGCTCGATATTGCGCTCCACCTTATTGAAAAAGCCAGGAAGAAGAACGTGAAGCTTATCTTGCCGGTCGATAATATTGTTGCCGACAAGTTCGATGCTGAAGCCTCAGTGCAGGAAAAACCAATCGACAAGGTTCCCGACGGATGGTTGGGACTTGATATTGGTAAAGAATCCATCAACCATATTTCAGAGGTTATCAGAGATTCGAAAACCATTCTATGGAACGGGCCCATGGGTGTGTTTGAGATGGAAAAATTCGAAGCAGGGACCAAAGGCGTGGCCATGGCAATTGCCGAAGCAACCTCAAGAGGCGCATTCAGCCTTATTGGCGGGGGCGATTCGGTAGCAGCCATAAACAAGTATGATCTTTCCGCAAAGGTAAGCTATGTATCAACCGGTGGTGGTGCAATGCTTGAGTACATGGAAGGAAAAGAACTGCCCGGGATAAAAGCCATCAGGGGATAATTCCTGTAAGAACCTCAACCTTTGTGTGCATGAACTGCATACACTGAAAAGGCCCCTGCCACCAACCCCCCGGCGGCAGGGGCCATATACCCTGTATCTACAGGGCATCCCCTAACCCATTATCCAATGCCCTAATCCAGGAAAGCATAACCTATGCCTACAATCAGGCACGG